>CAIYOL010000107.1 GCA_903927855.1 uncultured Planctomycetota bacterium | reverse complement strand
TCCGCGAAATCCGCATCTAAAAATCTCTGTTAACTTAGGCAACTTTTACTCAAGAAATCTGCCCTTGGTGGTTACTTCAACTAACGACTAGCGACTTAACTTGCCCCGCCGGAACTCTGTTGGTAATCACCGCGAAATCGACCAGTTTTTTTGCCAAAAAAGCCGAATCAGAGTGACTTCATACAATTCTTTTCAAAATCTTCAAAAATAATATCTACAAATGACAAGTTTACCCCGCCTTCACTTAAGATGGTGAGTTTCGTCCGGAGGCGAAAAATGCACTTAACGTTTGGCGATATAATGTCACCCTTTAATGAAAGACCATACCCATGTCTAACAAAATTCATTCCATAACCTTAGTTTTTATTGGCCTGCTCTCTGTGGCCGCAGCCTTAGTTTCTATTGGCCTGCTGTTCTCTGTGGCCGCAGCCGAAGTCTCCGCCGATGCGTCGGCTAAGCTTGAGCAGGAAAAGTCAAATATCATTTCCCTAATCCAGGATGGTAATTACTCCCAGGCCCAGGTGCAGACTCAGAAATTGCTCGCCGATTTTTCCAAAAACCCGGCCACGCCGGAGACCCTTTATGATATAGCAGGAAAATTCCGATGGTCGCACATATCGGACAGAGATAAAGATAAATACGGACGTGCAGAGAACGTCTATCGCCAAATAATCGCAAACTACCCTGACAGTCCCTTCGCAGATAAAGCGGCATTGGGTATTACAAACACAAAAGTCCTCTATCTTATCGTCGCAGAAGACTTCAATGCGGCTGGGCAAGCTCTTAATGAGATGGTAGCCACTTTTGCAAACGACCCCAATTTGCCGGATGACCTTTACTGGATAGGACGAGGATACGGGTATTGGGAGAGACACCAAGAGGAAAAGGACGTGTATCAGCGAATAATCCAGAATCACTCCAGTAGTCAATACGCGGACAGGGCACGAATAGGTTTTGCAAAGGCAAATGTACAGTCTCTTATTATGTCGAAGGATTACGACGGTACTAAAAAAGCCCTCGATAAGCTAACTGCCGATTTCTCAAATCACCCGGATTTGCCCGAGACGCTTTACTGGATTGCTGAAAGATACGCATGGTCAGACAGATTTGAAGAGGCAAAGAACATCCAGCAGAAAATAATAAAAGACTTCCCTGACAGTCCCTTTGTGGACAAGGCGGGGGTAGGCTTTTCAAAGGCAGCTGTTTTGTCTCTTATTATGTCTAAGGAATACGAAAAGGGAGAAAAAGCCTTCGATAAGCTGTTTACTGATTTCAAAGGTCATCCCGATTTGCCGAGGGCGATATCAGCAATAGTCGAACAATGCTACAGGCAGGCCCTTGCAAAGCAAGGCTATGACCCTAATCAGGCCAAAGACCTTTTCGACAGGGCCGTCAAAGTATGGGACAGACTCATAAAGGAAATGCCGGATCATCCCTTGGCTCCGGAGGCCTGTTGCTGGGCAGGTGATTGCTACTTCAGACTGGGCAAATATCAGGATTCCATACGCTGTTTCCAGAAGGTAATTGATGATTACCCCCGGTACGAGTACCCTTGGAGTGCCCAATGCTGGATAGGCGATTGCTATGAGCAGATGAAAATTTCCGGTGCTCTGCCGGAGCCGGAGGCAACCGCCAAAATGGAGTTGGCCTATCAGACCCTTATCGAAAAGTATCCGGATTGCTCATTGGTCGGACATGCCTGCCTGAAACTGGCGAATCTCGATTCCAGCAGAAACAATCTTGCTGAAGCCGCCTCTTATCTGGAGCTGTTTCTCGAAACAAGCCCTGATGACCCGCGAGTGTCCTACGTACTATACAACTTAGGCAAGACTTATGAACAAATGGGCCAGTTAAGTTTGGCGGCGGAGACCTACGGCAAATTTATAAAGGCCGACCCGAATAACCCGCTTGCGGAAACTATAAAAGCGAAACTCGACAAATTGGAAGGAGCAGACAAATGAGGAAAATACTATTGACAATCTTTTTGATTTGCTTACTTTTATACGGCTTCAGCAGACCGGCAATGGCTGACAGCGGCCCTATTTGTCCTGATTGTTACTATTGGCAGGGGTACAACTGTAGATACTCGTGCGACCAGTGGAGCTGCCAAAGCTGCACAGGTGGCAGTTGCCAGGTATGCGAAGGCAGATCTGACCTGACCTGCTGTAATAGTAATTGCTGTGGGACGGGGCTGGGGGTGTGTCTAAGCTGCGTGCCTGGCCTCGGTTGCGTGAAATGCGGCGGCGACCCGTACAAACGCTGCTGTAGCGGCCAATGCTACGATATTAGAACTCAGCAGTGTTGTTACGACCGTTCCGGAATTGGTCATATATGTGAAGGGAACTTCGAGCAAAAAACCTGCTGTGGTGATGGTTCGTGCTGCCCGGTGGGACAGGAATGCTGCGGCGGCTCCTGCATTGACCCTGCGACTCAATCATGCTGTAATGACCACCCCTGCAACCCGGCTAACTGTGAGGTTTGTAAAGGAACGCCCGGCGCTTGTGAAAGCAGGTGTAAGCCGGAAAACTGTGAATATTGCGACGGTGCGGGACACTGCCGAAGCATATGTGATTCAGACTTGTGCAAGACCTGTGTAGATGGTAGATGCCAAACGTGTGGCGGCAACCCTGA
>CAIYOL010000106.1 GCA_903927855.1 uncultured Planctomycetota bacterium | reverse complement strand
TATGGAGGAATTTAAGAAATTTACGGTTTAATCTTTGCCACGAAAAAGCACAAAAGGATTTCACCGCGGAGGACGCGGAGAGCGCAGAGATAAGAAGGAAAATTGGCTTCGTTTGGGTTCGTTTTTGGTAGTTCATAGTTCGTTGTTCGTAGTTGTTAGTTGTTGTTGTCACTAAAGTTACAATCATTTCAGGCATTTCGAAAATTGGGTTCGTTTCGCATAATTAATACACTTTTGATTGATTTTTCCCCTCAAGTTAGACTATCTCCGATTCTGTCGCAGCAAATAAAATTTCAGCCACAGAGAAAAAAGATAAACAAATTATAAACAATATTAATTGGCTATTGGAAACCACTCATCGGCAACCCCATTTATTATTTATGATTTACTATTTGATAATTGGTTAAAAACCAATCACTAACAATTATTTGAATTGTCCTTCTGGACCTGAAACCTTGCCCTGCTGGGCGACTTGCGTTTATCTGCTGATAAACTGTGCGGTATTATATCAAATTTCAGGTAAAAGTCAAGGGAAAATAGGGGGTAGGGTTTAGGGAATAGGAAAAAAATTAAAAATCAAAACCCTTCGAGCCAGTGTTTGGCAAAAATGGCAAAATCGACGAAATTCACCGAACCGCTTTTATTAATATCACTGCCATAGCACCAGTCAGGACTGTTACAGTCGTCTAACCATTGATTGGTAAAAATATTAAAATCAACAAAATCAACACCTCTATCCAAATCTAAATCGGCCACCGGCCACAGCCAAAACTCGGCGAATACCTGCAGATCGTGGATGTCAACAGTTCCGTTCTTGTCGAAATCACTGCCATTACACCAATTTGGCTCTGAACAGGAAGAATTTTGCCAGAAATTTGCAAAGATGCTGAAATCGTGAAAGTTCGGTATCCCATCATTATTCAGGTCCACTGTTATTGGACGCGGCGGAAAGTTAGTTGCCGAAAACGTGACGTTGTCGATAAGAATCGAGGGGGTTCCGTCTCCGACATGGTTAAGCGCGAAAAGCAGCGTCTCTGTTTGCCCCGCAAAGTCGCCAATAAAAATAGGGTCGACCGTCCAAAAGTTGCTGTCGGCCGTATTCAAGGACTTATAGTAGATAACCTCATCGCCGATACTTACAGTCAAAAAGTCGCCTGCTTCAGGTGTCTCGACTTTCATATCGAATGTTAGATATGAGGCGTCTTGAGGAATAGACATATCCTGCCAAAGGTATCCATCGCTGCCCGACATAATTTTTACAGCAAAGTTTCTGATATCTCGCATGAAAATTTCGACATGCTGCGCGAACCAATTCCGTGTGGCATTGGATATGACATCAGAGACAGTATCAAAATTATCCCACCAGATCTTTTTTGGGGTTAGGGGAGGTGTTTGTGCCGAGGTGAATTGTCCGAAAACTCCGGAATTAAAACTCTGCTCAGCATACGTACCAACATTGAAATCATTAGAATCGGTGCTTAGAATTGACCAGTTGAGCCCAGCAATAAACTGGCCTGGCTCCGGTGACAGAGGTGTTCTGTCTTTTCCACAATACCAGTCGATTATGCGAAAATGGTCATACTGATTAGAGTCGAACGGATTTGTGACATTGCCTGGGTAAATCATTCCGTTGAATACATTGTTGTCGTTTGAATGTGAAAGCAGAAATCCAAATCCGAAAGCATTTCGTCCCTCCTCCAACGCACTATAATACACTTCCACTTGCAAAGCTGAATCTGCTTTGACGTATTGCATCGCATTCACGCCCGTTGATAGAAGGTTACTATCAATTCGGTACGGAGGATTCCACCAACGACGAAGGGATGACAAGAGAACAGTGAGAGGTGGTTCACCCAAATAGAGATTCGGCGTATCGAGGGTAGTTATGCGTTTGACCTTCTGACCGCTAAGCGCAAGTTCGGAAGCTGCTGCTCCAATAACTGCCCCGCCATTGGAGTGGCCTATAAGTTGTAACTTGTCGTTGCCGATGTGAAGACCTTTAAGTTCGTTGGCTAATAGTTTTCCTTGTTGTTCTCCCCCTCTGCGTGCCGATTCGGCTGCGCCCCTCAAGCCTTCTTGTTGTATGTCTTCGAATGCCTTCAGTAGCGGCCCGCCGGGGTTCGACACAGCTTGATTTTGCCAGTCCCAAGCCAAGATGTTAGCTGAAGAATCCTGCAAATAGAGTGTTTTGGCAATCTCTGAGATTTTCGAGTCACTGGCAAAAAGGTTACTGTTTCCGTCAGCAGTCTTCCAGCCGTGTGCTATGACCACTGTTGGTCGGTCAATATGAATATGTGGGTCGTTCCATGATGTAATCGGCTGCCACGACTGACCATCCCATCTTTTAAGATTACCGTCTGGTGGTGTTGTAATCGGATTAACTGGCCACAGCGCATCTCCTGGGTTTGGTGGTGGGGTAGTAGATATAATAATCGGTGATAACCATGGATAACTTATTCCATCATAGATCCCCCATATTGTTGTAAAATCCCAGCCGACATCTGTGAAAGTACTTTTGGTTTTCATTTCCGCAGTCGCCTTGCCTGTTCCGCCGGCACTGGTTGTCTGGCCGGAAGTATCTGTATCCCAGAAACTACTACTGACACTGCCGCCGTAGTTGGCTCCCACCAGACCGCCTATGTATATTGAAGAACCGCTGACAGCACCCCTCGAATAGCAATTGCTGATATTGCCGTGGTTGAGTCCCACCAGACCGCCTATATAATATATTGAAGAACCGCTGACCGAACCACTAGAATAGCAATTGCTGATATTGCCGCTATAATCATTCCCTCCCACCAGCCCGCCAACATACTGAGTACCGCTGACCGCACCTGTTGAATAGCAATTGCTGACGCTGCCGGCATTGCCTCCCACCAGACCACCGATATTAGAGGATCCAACAGAACCGCTGATGGCACTTGTCGAATAACAATTACTGATACTGCCGCTGTAGTTGTTCCCTCCCACCAGACCGCCGACATACCAAGGACCGCTGACCGTACCTGTCGAATAACAATTACTGATACTGCCGCTGTAGTTGTCTCCCACCAGTCCGCCCACACAGAAATCATCACCGCTGATGACAGCACCAGTTGCATAACAATTGCTGATACTGCCGTAGTTGTTGACTCCCACCAGACCGCCGACACCAGAGGATCCAGAAGTATCGCTGACTGCACCTGTCGAATAACAATTGCTGATACTGCCGCTGTCGTTAAGTCCCACCAAACCACCTACACAGGAAGAACCACTGACCGCACCCCTCGAGTAGCAATTGATAATATTGCCGTTGTTGTTTCCCACCAGACCGCCAACATACCAGGAACTGTAGGATGAACCGCTAACCGAACAGTTCTCAAGACCGAGATTCTTAACCGAGCCGCCGATGTCAATTTTGCCAAACAGACCAAAGTACCAATTGCTTCCGCTCTTAACGATGGTAAAATGAGTCACCTTATGGCCGTTGCCATCAAACGTCCCCGTAAAAGCCGTTCCCTGAAAACCACCGTTCAAAGAATCAATATCCGCGGCAATGATTGCCATCGTAAAGACCTGCCCTTCCATATCAATATCTGCCGTCAGGATAAAGCATTTGTCGTAATTGTTGATATCGGTGGCCATCGCCAGTAAATCCGCTTTTGTGGCGATTTGATAAGGGTTGCTCGGCTCGCCTGTGCCGCCACTATATGCGCCGAAGGCGCTGCCTGCCGCAATAGTTAGTATTGTTGTAAGGGAAACGATAAATATTGTTCTGGTTTTGATTTTTCATCCTCTCCAAATATTTATCCTCTCACAGGAGTGTCTCTCCAGTTGTTTTGGTTAGTTTATGCGAACTACCCTTGAATTGTCAAGGAAATCTTCCGCAAAGCATCTGTTTCAGCTCGCGGTAGTTTGTTTTGCCCGTGCCGAGCAGCGGCATTTCATCGAGTTTTATAACCCTGCGTATGCTGTGCAAGCCTGAAAGCCCCGCACCGCGAATCTTTCGGTTCGCGGTCTCTCTGTCGATATCAAGAATTGTGAACAGGACAAGCTCCGGGCTCTCGGCGTCGGCGGCTTCGACCGCTAAGACGGGTCCATCGTCGTCTCCGCTCGCGAAAAGACTTTGCAGCACAGCTTCTATTGCGGGTAATGAGACCATCTCGCCGCCGAGCTTTACGAATCGCTTGAGCCGGCCTTCGAATGTCAGCAGGCCCTCGGCATCGATACTGACCAAGTCGCCAGTGTTGTACCATTGCTTCCCGTTTATCTCGACGAAGGGCGATTTACCTTCATAATTGAGATAACCTCCGAAGACACTCGGACCTCGCACGAGCAGCACGCCGCTGCAGGGCGGCATGCGTGGTTTGAGATTATCCGGGTCAACGATGACATAGTCCAGACCCGGCAGGACCTTGCCGATACTGAACGGTTCCGGCTTGTCAGGGTCGTTGATGGAGATAATGGGAGAACACTCGGTAACGCCGTAACCTTCGAGAATAACGGCGACGGTACATTTCGCCTTGAGGGCTTCATAAACCTTCTCGGGGCATTTCTCGGCGCCGGTAACAGCAAGACGAAGTGTTGCCAGTTGCGACTGGTTCGCCGCACGAACGATGCCTCCGAGAAATGTCGGCGTTCCAACGAGAAGCGTGACACGGTATGCCTCGATAATTTTGGCGAGCGTGTCGGCTTCGGTCGGATTGGGGTGATAGACGATTTGGGCGCCGCCGCAAAGAGGCAAAAGCGTTGTGACGGTCAGGCCGAACGAATGGAACGGCGGAAGAAAACCGATGAGTCGGTCGTTCTCGTATATCTTCACGGCCTCAAGGACTTCACGCATGTTCGCAAGCAGGTTCGCAGCAGTCATGGGAACGGCCTTGGGCAGCGTTTCAGAGCCGCTGGTGAATATAACAACGGCTGTCTCTGGCTCCTTTGCTTTGCTTAGTGACTGCCAAGTGGTATGGGCAGCAAGGAACGCTCGTAATTTGGAAAGGCGAGAGATTTTTGAGCTGATGTCCTCGGCAAAGATGAAACGGCCGCCAATAGCTGATAGGGCGATACCCTGAAGGGCGATTCGTTCAACGAGGGCTTTAGAGGTCAGAATGTGTTTTACTCCGACCGAATCGAGCGAGGCCGTGATGTTCCTTTCCCCAGCGGTCCAGTTGACCATAACCGGCGTCTTGCCGGCAAATAGTGTCGCCAAATAGAAGATGTCCGCGGCGACGGAGGCCGGCAGCATTATGCCGACATATTCACCTTCGAACTTCTCCACGATGTTCTTAGTAATCATACACGCCGTAACGATATCACGATATGTTTTGACTCCGCTCTTCTGGTCAGCGATGGCAACTGCATCGGGATGACTCGCCGCCTGTTTGAGGAAAACCCCTGTTACCGTATCTCCTTCGGGAATGGTTACCCTGCTGGCTGTTCTGTTTTTGAACCAGCCTGGTGTGACCGGCTTGAGGGACAGCGGCGTAACATAGACAAACCTGCCGCAGCCGGCGAGCATCACGTCACCGATGGTCCGCATTGCATCAGCGTCTGGCTGGCTAATCCCGAATTCCTTTTCCAGCCAGAGAAGTAAATCTGTCCTCGCAAGTGAATCCATACCAAGGTCAGATGCGAGACGGTCGGTGTCGTTGAGTTGCGATATGCCTGTTACTTCGGCAAGATACTTCAGGACGATTTGCCTTGTTGCCTGCGGCACCGATGAATAATCGGCCTCAAGCCGCGGCGTAGCAGGTTCGGGCAGGGTTCGCGTCCCGCCCTTTTCCCAGATGGTATAGGGGACATAAGTATTGGGCAGGGCGTCGACGTTATAGAACTCTTCAAGAACGCGGTTGAATGTATTTCGGCTGGCACTGCGAGGCAGGTCCTGCGGCTCATAGAACTCTATTGTCACCTTGCGGCGGGGGGTAAAGAATATCCCGTTTGCGAGTATTGCAAGAAAACCCTTGCGCAGGACCGGTGCAACCTTCGGCTCGCATCCGCTGGCCCAGCCAAATGCGCTTCCCCAAAGCCCCCTCGTGCGTATCAGGACAATCCTTACATCGGGGCACTTTCGGAGTATTCTCTCCACGGAGCTATTGGCTCCGAGCGATTCGGTGCAGCTGTGATAAACTCGACCGGCAGGCCAGATAATAAGATTGCCGCCGTTCTTTAGACCATCGATGCTTTCATCGAGGATCTCTTCCACTTTTGCTCTGGCCGCTGGTCCGTACTTTTCAATGCTCGGTATCGTCCGCACGCCCCATCTCTTCGCAAAAAAGCGAATCAGGAACCTATTGACCTGGTCCTGGTCACCGAACAGGGCTACGGCAAGCGCACGCCTCTGACCGATTACCCGGTCAAGGGTCGCGCCACGGGCGGCGTGCAGACCATCGCCCGGGATGCCGCCGACAAGATCGGCCCCGTCATCGCAGCCCGCGTCGTCCAGGCTGCCGATGACCTGACGCTCATCTCGGCCGGCGGCATGGTGCTGCGGATGAAGGTCCGGGAGGTGAAACAAATGGGACGCGCCACGCGCGGCATCCACCTGATGGAGGTCAAGGAAGGCGACCGGGTGGTT
>CAIYOL010000105.1 GCA_903927855.1 uncultured Planctomycetota bacterium | reverse complement strand
GAAAAACATTCGGCAAAAGATGCCTGAATATAATTCGCACATTGCTGCACCCGTATGATTTTGCCGCAAGAACATATTCTCTGTCTTTGTGCTTTATCACTTCACCGCGAATCAATCGGCAGATACCCACCCAGCTCGTAAGCCCTATCGCAAGATAAACCGTAGTAATGCCCGTAAGCCTATAACCAAAGAGCGTCTTGTCTCGAAGCACGACCGCAAATGCCAGTATGAGCAAAATATACGGAATCGAACTTAAAGTTGAATAGACCCATACTATTATCTCATCTGTAACCCCGCGGAAATAGCCACCTATCGCCCCCAATGGAACCCCGATTACAATACTGATTATCGATGCACAAAGTGCTACCGTTATCGAAATTTTTGCACCGTATAACATCTTTCGCAAAACAGATTGCCCGAATATGTCCGTACCGAAGACATTTTTCCAGCTTGGGCTTTCATACTGCTTCCCAACCTCCTCCTGCCATTGTATAGGCCCGACGTGCCAGTGAAATATCTCTGCCGCATAAATGAATCCTGCCAGCAGGAAATATATGAGTATTACTGCAAAACAAATCATCGCCAGCTTACGTTTCCAAAGCCGTCTTAAACCGTCCTGCCAAAGACTCCTGCCTTTTGGCAATTTACTGCTTATGATTTTATCAATGTCACTCAAGAGAAATCCTCGGGTCTACAAAGGCGTAACAAATATCCGTTATCACATTGAACAGAACAAAAAGTATTGCGCTGATGTAAGTCATTGCATTTATGATAAGATAATCACGTGAGCCGATTGCCTCAATCATCAGGTATCCTAATCCCGGAATGCCGAAAAATCTTTCCAGCAGCAGCGACCCCAAAAACAAAAATGGTATCGCCAGAACAACCTGTGTGATTATCGGTATCATCGCATTCTTCAAAACATGCTTAAAGAGAACCTTCCCTGTGCCCAATCCCTTGGCAAAAGCCGTCCGAACATAATCATTTCGCATCTCATCGAGCATAACCGTGCGGTAAAACCTCAGATTGCCCCCCAGCCCCGTTACAATCCCTATAAGCACCGGAAGCGCAACATATTGAGGCGGTGCCAGGTCGGGCGAAAAGAATACCGGAAAAAATCCCCACTTGTATGCAAGAAAATATTGGCCGAACAGAATAAAACTAAGATATGGAATACTCATCCCCGCTACGCATAATACAACCGCCATAACATCCCATTTCGAGCCGCGAACAAACGCTACCACAAGTGCCAGACTTATCGAAATTACCACCTCGCCGATGAACATCGGCACTGTCAGAGCAAGCGAAGGGCCTGCGCCTCGTTTTATCTTGTCTATCACCGGCTCGCGGTCGCGGGCTCTGCCGAAATTAAATGTCAGGGCGTTTTTGAAATGGTTTACAAGCTGGCTGTCCCATGCTAAAAACAGCGGCTTATTCAGACCGTATTCCTGCCGTATTTCGTTGATGGTCTCTTTGCTGGCGTTCTTGCCAGCTATTTCCAGCGATATGTCCCCGCCCACAAGCGTAAACAGCGTGAAGGTAAGCAGCAATACTCCAAGTACTATCGGTATCGTGTATAACAGCCGTCTTATT
>CAIYOL010000104.1 GCA_903927855.1 uncultured Planctomycetota bacterium | reverse complement strand
CGGCCGGAATTATCGGCGGCCTGTTTCATATGATTAACAATGCGTTATACAAAAACTGTCTGTTCCTTACCGCAGGTTCGGTAGAAAAGCAGACAGGCACAACAAACCTAAATAAGCTCGGCGGATTATGGTCGAAAATGCCGGTAACTGCCGTTTGTTTTTTGATTACAGCGGCGTCCATCAGCAGCGTGCCTCCCTTTAACGGCTTTTTCTCAAAGGAAATGATATACGGCGCCGCGCTGGAAAGACATCCGATATTCTACATTGCCGCTTTGCTCGGCTCTTTCCTTACCGCCGCCTCGTTTTTAAAACTTGGACACGCCGTGTACTTCGGCAAAAGAAGTCAGGAAAACGAAAACACCAAAGAATCGTCACTGCTGATGCTTATACCGATGATTGCTATCGCGGCAATTTGCGTCTTTTTCGGAGTACACAATCGTCTCGCGGTCAGCTTCTTCCTCGAGCCGGTGCTTGAGGGGCAAAGTTTTGCCGAACACGGCGCAAGCACATTGCTGATTACTCTCACCGCGATCGTTCTTGCCGGCGCGTTAATGCATCACCTTATCAGCGCCAAAGTAAACGGCGGAGGCGTTAAGGCCGCAGACCATATTCATCACGCCCCCGTCTTAGGCGGCATTTATGACAAAGCGGAAAAAAGATACTTCGACCCTTATGAAATAGGATTGAAGATTGTTAGTATAGCCTCGATAATTTTATTTTCTATCGACAGAGTTGTTGACTGGCTCTACGACGGCGCTTCTGTGCGGCTGGCTTACATAACTTCTTCCAGCATCAGAAGACTGCACACCGGCAACTACTCTCTCTACATCATCTGGTCATTGCTGGGAGGTGTAGTTGTGCTGATTATGATGCTCAGTGGATTTTTAAAGGTTTAAAGTAATATGCTTTCATTATTTTTGTTACTGCCGCTGCTTGGCATAATAATTCTGAATCTGCCCTCCAGGATTAAAATGCAGACAGCGGGATTGTTATACGTTGTGCTGCTGTCTGCCCTTCAAATAATCGTTGTTTTGTTTCAACCCGAAGGTTTCTGGAACGGGCCGGACTTCTGCGGCAGTTTCTTCAAATTGAAACTCTACGCGGACAATTTGACTTTCGTGCTGCTTCTTTCGATTGGAATCGTAGTATTCACCGCCGTTCTCGTGGCATGGCAGACGGTTTCCGAGCCGAAACAACGGCTGAATTTTATAAACCTGATACTTGTATCTATGATTGGAATGAACGGCACAGTGCTGCTAACCGATATTTTCTCGCTTTATATCTTCCTTGAAATTACCGCCGTTTCCGCTTTTATCCTAATAGCCTCTCAGCGGCATTTAAACGCTCTCGAAGGGGCATTCAAATATATAGTTCTTTCGGCGCTGGCAACCGTGCTGATGCTCGGGGCCATTGCGGCACTACTGTTATATTCCGGCGATACGTCCTTTGCCTCCGTCAGTGAAGCAGTCAAAAATAACAACAAAAACATTATTGTTATTTCAGCCATCGGTTTATTTATCTGCGGGTTATTCATAAAGGGAGGGCTTGTGCCGTTTCACGGGTGGCTGCCGGCGGCGTATTCCGCTGCCCCAGCGGCGGTTTCCGTTCTTCTGGCGGGAATAGTGACCAAGGTCGCCGGCATATACGTATTGATAAGACTGGTGACGGACGTATTTGGGCCGGCCAGTCCAATAAACAGCATCCTTCTGATTGTGGG
>CAIYOL010000103.1 GCA_903927855.1 uncultured Planctomycetota bacterium | reverse complement strand
GAGCATCGCCTCGGTGATTTCAAAATCGCTGATGACGCCGTCTTTGAGAGGCCTGATTGCGCTGATTGAGCCGGGGGTTTTGCCTAACATTTCGCGTGCGACCAATCCCACCGCTTCGCCGTTGTTGAGGACCTGGTTGGTGCCTTTGCGGACCGCGACGACTGATGGCTCATTGAGGACGATGCCTTTGCCTCGGACACAAACCAGCGTGGTACAGGTACCGAGGTCGATACCCATATCCATACTGAACCTGCCTAATATCGCGTCCAGAAACTTCATCGATTCCGTTCTCTACATATAAAAATACCCGGGTTGCCCGGGCATATTCTATCGCATCCTGCCTGCCGACTCAACAAGGAAATTTTATGGAATTTTGAACAATGTCTCGTAGATGAAATAACACTTAACGGCGACAAAGGCCGCCGTAGCCAACACAATGCCGAATGCTACCGCCAGAAGGGCCGTATAAAGATTGCTCATTGCCGCTGGTTTTGTGCTGCGTATTTGTGCTTCAGGACTCATATTCCATCCTCAATAAACGTATCTTAAATCAATCCGGCGATTCGGCTTACAGGTTGGTCGCGGCGTTATCGCCGACTTTTGGCCCGCCTGTGGCGGACTGTACCAACTCAAGAACGCCTACGGCCTTTTCGGTATCCACGTCAACAATAAGAACGTCGCAGATAAACTCGCTGCCTCGTGTAACGTGGAATTTCATTCCTTCCTTTACGCCGTCCGCTGAGCCGATTGATATTGTGGCCAGCGAATTCTTTGCGTCAACCTCGGAAATCAACCCCTTGAGGTTTATCGCCGCGGCTGTGGTCTGCGCGGGCAGTGCATATCCCTTTTCCTGCGTGACCGGTGTGCCTGCCGCCGCAACCTTGCCGCCGGCCCGCATCGTCTTGTCTAACCGGTTCTGCAAATCCGCTTTCTCTTCAACCAGCCGGCGTTTCTCCGCCTCAGCCGCCTCTATTATTGCCGTCTTTTCAACGAGCGTGGCGCTGGTCTGCTCAAGCTCCTTGCTGAGCTTTATCTGCTCGGCCTTTAACTGCTTCACATCTTCCTGGGCGGTGCCGAGCAACTGCGTCTGCTTTTCAGTGGTCGCCTGGAAGTCCTTGGTGATGCTTGCCCAGCCGTTGACCCTTTCCAGAAGCTCGGCCCTTTCTCTTTCGACGGTGTTAATCTTCGCCTGCAGGTCGTCGGCCCTGGTTTTCAATGTTGAAAGCTGGCCGTTCAGCGACTTCTCAAGGTCGTCTTTTTGCTGAATCTTTTCCTTGAGTTGATTGTTTAAGCTGTCCTTGTCTTTTTCAAGTGAGTCACGCTCGGAATTAAGCGCGGCGTATTTTTGTTTGTAGTTGTCCGCGTTGGCGACGTATGTCACCACGATGCCGCACAGCAAAATTGTGGATAAAGTCAATAGGACTATGAGTATCTTAGTAAGATTGCTCAAGATTAGCTCCTTTCACCAGTTTTACTAAATTACAATGTAGAGGGGATTATACCCTGCCACCCGATGTCTTATCAACACCCTTATTTTACGATTTTAGCACGTTTGGGTCAAGTTAATTTTGTTAAAATGGGGTATTCATCCCCCAACCCTATTCTCACTGTCCTATATTATTGTCAGAGGCGTAT
>CAIYOL010000102.1 GCA_903927855.1 uncultured Planctomycetota bacterium | reverse complement strand
CGTTGCCGGCCGCGCAAAACAAGAAACCAGTTCGGCTCGGCGTATTGATTAGTGGCGGTGGCACGACGTTAATGAATATTCTCGAATATATAAATAAGGGCCAGCTAAATGCCGAAGTCGCTGTCGTGATAAGTTCGCTATCGACCGCAGCCGGTATCGAGAAGGCAAAAGTCGCCGGGCTGAACGTAAAAACCATCCGTAAAAAAGACCATCCGGACATCGACGAATTCAGCAAACACATTGAAGAAGAACTCGTTGCTGCGAACGTTGACCTTGTCGTCCAGGGCGGCTGGCTGTGCCTGTGGAAAATACCACCTCGATACGAAAACCGCGTGATGAACATACACCCTGCTTTACTGCCGAGCTTCGGCGGAGCGGGTATGTGGGGACATCATGTCCACGAGGCAGTTCTCGCGGCAGGGTGCAAAGTAAGCGGCTGCACGGTGCATTTTTGCACGAATGAATATGACAAAGGGCCAATAATCGTTCAGCGATGCTGCCCGGTCGAAGCTGGAGACAATCCCGAAACACTTGCTGCGAGAGTCTTTGAGCAGGAATGTATCGCATATCCGCAGGCCATAAAACTGTTTGCAGAAGACAAATTATTTGTCCAAAACAACAAAGTAAAAATAAAATCATGAAGCGTTAATCGTCAACAGCATTTCATCCGAAGTACGAAAGATGAACAGACGTCAAAAAGCCATATTAACAAATACCGCAACTGTAATGGTTGTTACAGCTATCGCCGTCGTAGCAATGATTAACCTCAAAAACTGGGTCAACCGTTCAGAATCAATGCGGGCAATGGAAGGCCTCAGCAGAATAGTCTCGCAGTATAAGGCGAAATACGGTCGTGTTCCTCCTGAATCCTATGTCGATGAAATCAAAGAAGAATTGGAAGGACACGCTCGGCTCGGTGACGTGATTTACAGGGCTCAATGGATTGATTTTGAATCAAAGCCCGATGAAATTTTGGCTTATACTGAACAGCCTCGCAGTTCATGGCTATTCGGCAAAAAACACATTGTCCTTCGTCTTGATGGCCGCGTAGAGTGGATGGATGAGCGAGAGTTTAAGACCCTGTTAACCAAACAGCAGAGCTCTCAAGAGATTGAAATGCTGCACAAAGAATTGAAACAAGCTTCGCCCCCGTTTCCTAATCCTGTTTTTAGTCCGTAGATATCTTTTTTGTTGCGAAATCAAGATAGAAAAACCAACATCAGTTCTTTTCTATTGTGATTGTGCAACCGGTTGTTTGCTTTCCTCAGCATCCTCTATCTTCAAGTCCTCAAACTTCAAGTGCTCTTCATCCTGCACGTCAATCTTTATCAGCTTCTGCTCCTTGAATCGTCCTTGCAGCAGAATCTCCGAGAGCGGATCCTCTATGTAGTGCTCAATCGCTCGGCGCAGCGGCCTTGCACCGAATTCCGGATTGTAACCTTTGTCGATAAGAAATTCCTTTGCCTGCTCGGTGAGTTCCAGTTTCAAGCCGTGCTCGATTAGACGCTTGAATACCTTCACAAGCTCATATTCTACGATAGCCTGCAGGTTCTCCCTAGTCAGCGGCTTTAGCACTATCACGTCATCGAGTCTGTTCAGAAACTCGGGCCTGAAATGCCGCTCGACCTCTTTATGCAGCATGTCTTTCATTTTTTCGTAGCTGGCCTCAGGGGTTTTCTTTCCGAACCCGAAACCGGAGCTGTTTTTAATCAGGTCTGCGCCGATGTTACTGGTCATAATCAGGACGATATTCTTAAAATCAACATGCCGTCCGAAGCTGTCTGTCAATCTGCCCTCATCCATAATTTGCAGCAGCATATTATAGACGTCCGGATGCGCTTTTTCGATTTCATCTAACAGCAAGACGGCATAGGGTCTGCGTCTGATTCTTTCGGTCAACTGTCCGCCTTCTTCGTAACCGACATATCCCGGAGGAGCCCCGACCAATCTGCTGACGTTATGCTTTTCCATAAATTCGGACATATCGATTTGGATGAGTGCGTTTTCGTCACCGAACATAAACTCAGCCAGCGATTTGGCAAGCAGAGTTTTTCCGACGCCGCTTGGCCCGAGGAATATAAAGCTTCCCATCGGTCGATTCGGGTCTTTTATTCCGCTTCTGGCGCGTCTTACAGCTTTAGCAATAGCGTTAATAGCCTCATCTTGCGAAACGACCCGCTTATGCAGCTCGATCTCGAGCTCCAAAAGCCGCTGGGTTTCCTTCTTTTCCAATCTCGTCAGAGGAACACCTGTCATCTTGCTTACTACCTCTGCAATAGTCTCGGTGTCCACTACACCAGTTGTTTCTTTATTTTCTTCGTACCATTTTTTATGCAGTTGTGTCTTCTCGTTCAAAAGCTGCTGGGCCTCATCCCTCAATGCTGCCGCCCGTTCATAGTCGGCGCTTCTAACCGCTTCATCCTTTTCCCTTTGGAGCTTGACAATTTTTTCTTCTATCTCTGTCAAATCCGGCGGCACAGCCATATTTTTCAGTCTCACCCGTGCACCGGCCTCATCGACGACATCAATCGCCTTATCCGGCAGGCAGCGACCCGTTATATATCTGCTTGACAGCTCGACAGCTTGAAAAAGCGCCTCATCGCTGAATTTAACTCTATGGTGTGCCTCATATCTATCCTGTAGCCCCCTAAGTATCTCTAACGTTTCATCTTTTGACGGAGGCTCGACGATAATGGTTTGGAACCGTCTCTCAAGGGCGCCATCTTTTTCGATATGCTTTCGATACTCGTCGAGCGTAGTGGCGCCGATGCATTGCACCTCACCACGAGCCAAAGCCGGTTTGAGAACATTTGCGGCATCAATAGCCCCTTCGGCGCCGCCTGCACCAACGAGGGTATGAAGCTCATCAATAAACAACACGACATTTTTAGCCCTGACGACCTCGTTGATGACGGCCTTAATTCTCTCTTCGAATTGCCCGCGGTATTTGGTTCCGGCGACCATCATCGCCAAATCGAGCACAACGATGCGTTTGTCTTTGAGTATTTCCGGCACTTGCTTATTAATAATCTGCTGGCTTAGCCCCTCGACAATAGCCGTCTTACCGACGCCTGCTTCTCCGAGTAGTACGGGGTTATTTTTCGTTCTCCTGCAGAGAATCTGTATAAGCCGCTCGATTTCATTTTTCCTGCCTATAACCGGGTCAAGCTCATCATTGGTAGCGAGTTCAGTCAAGTCTCTGCCGAATGAGTCAAGGGCTGGGGTTTTGCTCTTTGGCTTACGTCCGATACCAGGTCCGAGCTTCATATCGAGCGCAGCGTTGGTTGCATCTGAGCCGGCGCCGAGCAAATTTAGTATTTCCTGGCGGACGTCCTCCAGTTTCAAACCGAGGCTGATAAGAACCTGAGCAGCAATTCCTTCGCTCTCTCGCAGCAGTCCCAACAAGATGTGTTCTGTGCCAACATAATTGTGATTAAGCGCTCTGGCCTCTTCAATCGCATACTCAATAACCTTCTTGGCCCGCGGACTCTGGGGAAGTTTGCCCATCGTAACCATATCCGGGCCACTTTTGACGTGTTTTTCCACCTCAAGCCGCAGCTTCTTTATATCCACATCAAAGTTCTTTAGGACGGTAGCGCCAACTCCGCTGCCTTCTTTAACCAGCCCCAGAAGAATATGTTCCGTCCCTATAACATCGTGGTTAAACCGCTGTGCTTCCTGGTTCGCCAGCGCCATAACCTTGCGTGCACGGTCTGTAAAACGCTCAAACATTTTTTTACCTCAAAAACCTCAAATTATCTCGCGAAAACATATAATTATACTACACTATAATCTGCATGTCAAACCATCAGGATACACCGAATCCTCCTTCAGGCCACAGGTATCTATCTTTTATATGCTTCAAACTAAATTAATGTTCGATTACCGGACCATTGTTTTTCTTCAGTACCGGTTTTATCGACAAAAACAGCGATGGACTTTCCAGATGTTTGTCCGGATAGTGACTTTTTCTTGCACGGAAATCCGGAACCCTGTCTTCGTCGGATAAAGCGTCCTTTACTTCTCGCCGATACGTTCTACAGCGATACGGCCTCAATGGAAACATAATGCCGGTAATAAGTGATGATTGCGTCGACTGAGTGATTAATGAAGATAGGTATAAAACTAACTCTCGGGTTCTCATTTGTTGTTATTGCGATGTTGGCAACTGTTCTCTTTTGCCTAAACACCAACAAAAACATCCGCAAACAATTTGAGGCTTTAGGAGATAACATCGTGCCTGGTGTAATTGCAATGACCGCAATGGAAGGAAAATGTCAGCAAATTGCACACGACCTTATGATGTTTATTGCAACGACAGGCGAAGATGAAAAAAAAGAAGCGACCGTAAAGGCCAGTTTGAAATCTCTTGAAGAATCTGCAGCGGAACACTTGGGGGACGAAAAATATATCGACCCGGAAAAACAAGATGCCGCCAGGCAATTGGTGGCGGAAATAGGAAGGTTCGCCTCGATATGCACAGAGATCATTAATCTGAAAAAACAAGGGTTAAGCACAAATGAATTATTAGAAAAAAAGAAGAGCAATTTCAATCCCGTATCGGATTCATTGCTGGCTCAGCTAAGAAAACGCACGGCGGCACATATGCTTGAGCTAACTGAAGCCGAAGGGGCTGTAAGTCAGGCCCATCTTAGGGGCGAGCGAGTCGCTTTGCTGGTAAGTTTCTATATCATATTTCTGTCTGCGATAATTGCACTTATTACAACAAGGTCGATAGTAAGGCCGCTTCACGCTTTGCACAAAGGAACTGAAATAATAGGCAAGGGTAACTTGGATTATAAAGTAGCAACCGACGTTAAGGACGAAATAGGCCAGCTCTCACGGGCATTTGATGAGATGACACGGAATTTGAAAACCACCACCACTTCGATTGATAAGCTCGACGCCATCAATGAACAGCTCCGTGCCAACGAGGAGCAGCTATTGGTTATGAACCAGCAGTTGGAATCCGAAGTTGCCGAACGCAAAAAGACCCAGGAAGCCTTGGAAAACTCGAATCGTGAGCTTACAGACTTTGTTTACGTGGCCTCGCACGACCTTCGCGAACCATTGCGCAAGATTTCATCCTTTGGCCAGTTACTGCAAAAATCCATGCAGGGCAAACTCTCCGGCGACGACCAGGAAAACCTGGATTTTATGATAGACGGGTCCGACAGGATGACGATGATGATTAACGGTTTGTTAACATACTCAAGGGTG
>CAIYOL010000101.1 GCA_903927855.1 uncultured Planctomycetota bacterium | reverse complement strand
GAGGGTGACGGTTCGAAGTTGTTTCAGTGTTGCGTTCAGAAAAGGATTGGTGATGTTTAGCAAATTAGAGAAAAACAAACTGCCTTTGAACATCAAGCTGTTCAACATCTGTTGGTACCCGAGTAATAGAAGCTGTGTTAATAAGGCCAATCAGAAGACTAAGCCTCAACAGATGCCCCCGTTAATGGTCCGCAAACCCGGGTGGCGCAGGTAAGTCTCTTGTGGTATCACAAGTTGGATGCGCAGCATGGCTTTTGCCACTTGTTTTTCTTTAAGAAACACGTAAAAAGCGTTTTCAGTAATCAACGCCAATCTTTTATCTGATGGAGGAATCGCTTAAGAATTTTCTGTTTGAAAAGGTTTCTGTGTTATGAGGACAGCGACAGTAAAAAATATTGAACAGGTTATGAAGCAGTCGTATAAGCTCCTGACAATCAAAGAAAATGATACCGTCGCACAGGCCGCCATAAAAATGAGCGAGAATCGGGTTGGATGCCTCGTAGTGCTTGATGCTAATAATAAATTCGCCGGCGTAGTTACCGAGCGGGATATGCTTGCAAAAGTGATGACGAAGTCTTTATCGCCGGACAAGTTATCCGTCAGGGACATTATGACCGCCGATGTAATATCCTGCATTATGGACACACCCATCGCAAAGGTCGAGCAGCTTATGGCCGAACACAAAATACGACATATACCGATTGTCGAGGACGCCGTTCCCATAGGTATGGTTTCGAGCAGAGATCTTATAGATTATCAGCTCAGCAGTAATAAGGCAATGAAAAACGCGGCTGAACAGCTTGCTATGCTTCCTACAGCATTAAAAAGTCTCGATTTTGAAGATGTTGTGGCATTAGCAGTAAACGAAGTCCCAAGAAGCTTCAACGCCGACAATGCCGTCTTCTGCCTCGCCCGAGAAGGTTCTTCACCGCCTGTAGTTTATCGAAAGGGTTGTCCCCCGATTAAAGAAGAATTGATCGATCACGAGAAAGTCCGGCAATTATTACAATATGAGCGAGTCGTCTTCGGCAAAACTTGCGACAAAATCTGCGGCGTACTTTGCAGCAGGTGTAACACCACAGGGGACCATCCTACAGGAATCGTAATTCCGCTTCATATTTGCGGCCAGTTAAACACAACTTCGGAAGGCACTGCAACTGCTCAAGGTTTCCTTTGTATGTGCTGGCTCAATCCGAACTCCATCGGACCGGAAGACTCGCTGATATACAAGGCCACACTTTTGCGGGATGTCCTCAGCGTGAACCTCACCAACGCAAAACTCTACCAGCATTATCAGGAAGCTCGGCACGACAGCGAGACAGACCCATTAACCGGGCTGGGAACGCGTCGCGTAATTGAGAATGTCCTCAAGGCCGAATGTTCAAGGGCGGAACGCTACAATCGCCGTTTTTCTGTTGCTATCGTGGACGTTGATAACTTCAAACAAATAAACGACACCGCCGGCCACGCCGCCGGCGACAGCATTCTCAAACTCCTGGCCAACACTATGCGGCACAATGTGCGAATATCGGATGGTATAATTGCCCGATATGGCGGTGATGAATTCGTCCTGCTGATGCTCGAAACAAAACTCAGTGGAGCTAAAGTTATCCTGGAGAGGCTGAGACGTCACGTTAACACTATTTCACTTCCTAAAGTCAAATCATTTACGATAGCTAAAGCTGGATCATTTACAATACCTAAAGCCAAATCAGTTACGATAAGTTGCGGCCTGGTTGAATGGGACGGAGGACCTCCGCCAGATACTGCAGAAACCGTATTAAAACGTGCCGATGACGCACTATACGAAGCAAAACGTGCCGGGCGAAACCGGGTGGTAGCTTCCTGTCTGGCCGCGTCGGTAAAATAGCCGATTATCAATAGCACGCTTCACAGGATGAGGTTCAACATGTCGGACTGGGGGAAACCCTAAAAAGCCCATTAAAACTCCAGGTATTTTTCTTGCCTAATTCTTTCCCGATAATATAATTGCGATTGCTTGTCTTAAGTATGTGCAATTAAAATAATGGATTTGATTTGGAGAGCAATAATGAATAGAGCCAAGGTCGGCTGTCCTTTTTTGTTCGCAATCTTAACCCTTTTCAATCTGCCTTTTTCAACCGGTTGTAATGCTCCTAAAGATCAGCTAAAGGCCTTTAACACGAGTTTCGAGTCATCAAATTACGACAATTCTGCTCTTTTTGCAGAGAAAAAAATATGCAAACGGAAAAATCCTGATGGCGAAGATTTGCTCTGGGCGCTGCAGCTTGCCTCCGTTGAGAGAATTCGCCAAAATTACCCCAAAAGCACAGAGTTCTTCGACAAGGCCGAGGATATGCTCAAGTATTATGACGAGCAGTTTAAGGGCGGCGATGTTGTTGGCTCAACGGCCGTTAATGAAAATGTAATCCCTTATAGAGGCGAAGAGTATGATGGTGTGATGCTCAATACATACAAGGCCCTCAATTTTATGGCCGAGGGCAAAATGGACCTGGCCCGCGTCGAGTTTAATCGCGCTCTCGACAGGCAAAGGCGTGCAAAAGAAAAATTCGTCGAAGAAATAAATAAGCTGAACGCCGAGATGGAGAAAAACCAGCAGCAAAGCGCATCGGCAAAATCCACTGCTGAAAGTCAGACAACACATGACATGCTGGCCCAGAAATACCCCAACCTCTATAATTTTCAGGCCTACCCCGATTTCGTCAATCCGTTTGCGACCTATATGGCGGGTGTGTATTTTAATCTGGTTGGCGACCATACCAAGGCGGTGGATTTACTCAAAGAATCCTATGGAATGGTTGGAAACAATCCCTTTATAGCCGATGACCTCAGTGTTACTGAGAAGGTGCTTGGCGGGGGAGGTCGGCTCGAAAATACGGTCTGGGTGATATTCGAAAATGGCCTGGGGCCTGTAAAAGAAGAATTCCGCATCGATCTCCCGCTGTTCATCGTGACAAGTCAGGTTAAATACGTCGGCATCGCTCTGCCGAAACTGGAATTCAGAAGCAAGGCGTATCCATATCTGCTTGTGAATTCCGATGACAAGGAGTATATGACGCTTCCGGTCGCTGATATGGACAGGGTCGTTCAGACGGAGTTCAGCAAAGAGTACCCCTGCATTTTGATGAGAGCTATTATATCGGCAACGGCAAAGGCGGTCGCTCAATATGCCATCGAGCAGCAGGGCTCTACTGCTGCAACAGCTCTATCGTTCGCAGTGGCGGCATATAGTTTCGCATCGACTGCTGCTGATGTAAGGATATGGACGACTTTGCCGAAAGATTTTCAGGTTGCCCGCTTCCCGAAGCCCAAAAACGGCAAATTAAAAATTACGCCACCCGGCTCCATACCTCTTGACATTGACATCCCTCAGTGTAATAATGCCGTTGTATATATTAAGATAATAACTAACCATGCCGTTCCGGTATGTAATGTTATGGCTTTTTAAGCTGATATTTTTATTGAGTTAGGGGTAAAAAATGAAAACGATTACAAACATATTGCTTTTTGCTGTTGTGCTGCCATTCATAGGTTGTAATGAGCAGGCCCAGCAAATCCACCTTAGGTCCGAGGTCGCAAGTGACAATCTTGCCAATAACATCGTGACCCGCCCCGTCGCATTTGCCTTCAGCGCACTAATTGGCGAAGGCATCGAAGTCACCGAGGCCTTTACAAAAAGAGACAAAGCCGGCCTCCTTGAGCTGTACATTAACGGGATTAACCACTCGCAGTTTACCAAAAAATTTCAATACAGAGTGGAATGGCTCGATCAGGACGGCCAGTTGATTCAAACCAAAACAAGCGTCTGGCAGCGAATGTCGGCGATGGGGAAGTCGTCCTTTAGCTTCAAGGTCGTCGCCCCAAGGCCGGAAGCTGTAAACTTCAGAATGGATACAAGAAAGTGGGAGTAAATTATGAAAACGACAATATTACAAATCGCCGTATTAATTAGCTTTCTGGCAGCGGGCTGTGAGCAGAAAACTGCATACATCGATACTATGCACGATACCGGCAAGCCCGTTATGGCCCTCGATTACAGGGACTTTGACCAGGCTGCCAGTGAAATGGTTCAGTCTATGCTTTCTTCCGGCGCGCTTAAAAAAGCCGATGGCAGCAGAT
>CAIYOL010000100.1 GCA_903927855.1 uncultured Planctomycetota bacterium | reverse complement strand
TTCGGCCAGCGCCTCGGAGATATCATTATGAACTCTCCTGTCCAGCTCGGGGCTGGCTTTCAAATGCAATTTCTTAATAAGCTTGTGCATATCATCTTTCGGTTTCATCTTTTCACCTCACCATCTAACATTGACTGCAGTTTCTGTAACGCATACCGGTATCTGCCCTGTGCTGTGTTGAGTGAAACACCCAGCGACCTTGCGATAGATCTGAATTTCAAGTCGCTATATGAGTGCATAAGTAAAACCTCTCGCTGTTCATACGGAAGCTGTGCAAGGGCCGAACTTAATTGACACAGCTCTTCACCAAATATCGCAGCAGCAGCCGGACTGTTTGAGTTCGATGGAGCAGCATCTGCTCTATCCAGCCCATAACCTGCCTGTTTTCGCCTTGCCTTATTTCTGTTGCGTACATTATTGGCGACACACGTCGCCAGATAACCTTTCAAGCTCCCGGTAAGTCGAAATTTCTTTGAAGATTTAAGAAAACTGACAAAGACATCATGTACAACATCTTCTGCAGAGCTTACGTCTGTCAGCAGAGCTGCCGCTAACGTTACCAAATCATCTTTGTACTTTTCATAGATATATCGCAGGGCCTCTTTTCCGCCGCGATTAAATTTCCATATAAGTAACTTGTCCTGCAGCATCAAAAACCGCTTTCCTGAACAAAACAATCGATTGTCACTTATATAACAACTAGGCCGCCTGTTTTAGTATAAAGAAAATAAGACTTTTCTGCAGCATCCGATTTGCTGCCCAAATCAGGGTTGATTTTTTTGTTTCTGCAAGGCGGTTTCGAGAAGCTGCCGCACGTTTGTTGCGTTGGGGTCGATTTGCAGGGCTGCACGATATGATTTTATCGCTTCAGCAGTTTCACCTTTTCCTTCGAGGAGGATGCCTAAATTGCGATGCATCTCGACGTCATCCGGCTGGGCGCTCAGCACAATCCGAAGCTCTTTTATAGCTTCATCGGTTTTGCCTGCACCGACCAGCGCCAAGCCGAGGTTGCCATGAGCGGTTATATTGTTCGGGTCAAGCGCGAGCACCTTATTGAAAGACTCAATAGCTTCATCTAATCTTTGCATTTCCTTGAGGGTTATGCCGAGATTTAACTGGGCTTCAGCATAATTCGGTTCGATTTTCAACGCCTGTTTATAATAGGAAACAGCTTCCTCGGGCTTGCCCTGTTCTTTCATTGCATCGGCAAGATTGAAATATGCCTCCGGTAAGTCTGGTTTATATTTTATAGCCATCCTGAACTGTTCAATGGCTTGCTGAGTCTTGCCGCTTTCCAGTAAAGCGCTGCCGAGGTTTAAGTGGGCGTCAACAAAATCGGGGGAGAGTTTCAATACCTGCTCGAAATGATTGATAGCATCTTCATTTCTGCCCTGCTTATACAGGGCGATAGCAAGCTCATTTTGTGCCGGTGCAAAATGAGGTCTATATTTTACCGCCAAACTGAATTGGTCGATGGCTGCTAAGGCCCTGCCGGATTTCATCAGGGCCAGGCCGAGATTATAATGAGCATTAGCGTAATTCGGCGCTATTTTCAGCGACTCGTTGTACCGCTCGATAGCTTCATCCAATCTGCCCACGCCGCTTAGATAGTTCGCATAGTAGCTGAGAATTATGTAATTGTTTTTAGTGACCTGCAGAGTATGCTCAAACAATGTCGAACTGTTTTTCCAATACTTAAGCTGCCGAAATGAAATTAAAGCTGAAGCAATAAGTACCGTAACAGCCAAAAATGTCAGTACAATATTTCTATAACGCCACTTTGGAACAAACTCTTTTGCGCTCCATGCGATGATAATCAATAAACCTGTTAATGTCATATAGGTGTACCTGTCGGCCATAGCTTGTATGCCGACCTGAACCAGGCCGATTACAGGGACCAGCGTGCCGAGATACCATAACCATCCAACCGCGAAAAACCTGTGATGCCGAGCCAAGTGAATAAAATATATCGAAATCAGCACAAGTACGAGTCCGCTGATTACGACCCTTGTTGCCGATAAGCCGTCGTGGGGATGGGGATAAAAGACAGCCAGTCGGCTGGGCCATATCATTTTTGTAATATATGTAAGGCAGGAAACAATCGCATTGTTAACTCTGACTTGGGGTGTAAGTGCTTTGATGCTGACGGTTGCGCCATAGCTTCTCTGTACCAGAAATGTTACTATGCAGGAAGCGAATGAGCAGATAAAAAATGGTATTTTTTCAATCAGTAGTTTACGAGATAATTTCCGTTGAAGCGGCCAGTAATCAAGCAAAAGCAGTACGAACGGCGCAGTAACGAGCATAGGTTTTGACATGAGACCCAGCACAAATAGCACAATTGCCGCCGGATACCACCACCCCTTCGGGTTCTCGACATAGCGAATATACGCCCATATCGTCAACATCCAGAAAAGGGTGCTCAGCACGTCCTTGCGCTCGGAAATCCAGGCGACAGATTCAACGTGCAGAGGATGCAGCGCAAAAACTGCGGCGACAAATGCGCTTGGCCAAATCGCGCCGGTCATTCGCACAAGAATACATAACAGAACGATGGTGTTCGCAATATGAAACAAAACATTTATTAAATGATGGCCTCCCGCCCACTTGCCGAAAAGCTGATAATCAAGTGTATGAGACAGCCACGTAACGGGGTGCCAGTTGCTCGCGTAGCCCGAGGTGAAAGCCCATTGAAGGCTCTTGAGGTTCAGACCTGACTGTATATTCGCATTGTCGGTTATGTAAACATGGTCGTCGTATTTGACAAAATCGCAGTTGTAAACCGGCCAATATACCGCAACAATTGCCGCGACAAGGCAAACGCATACCAGGAAAAACCGATATCTGTCAGATTGTTCATCCATTTAATTTATTTGTCAGCAGTTCTTTGTTTCTTATTTTCGTGTTGTTGCTGCCTCCAGCAGACCTCGTACCTTGGCATCATTGGGATTGATTTTCAATGCCTGCCGGTATTCCTCTATTGCTTCGCGGAGTCTGCCTTGCCGTTCGAGC
>CAIYOL010000099.1 GCA_903927855.1 uncultured Planctomycetota bacterium | reverse complement strand
TTGCTGATTGTCGGACTGCTGAGCTGGTTGGCACCGGGCGCAGGATACTTTGTGCTTGAAGAAAAAAAACGGGCAATAATTATATTCGTAACTATCGGCTTAACTCTCTGCATTGGGTTATATGTCGGTTCGATTGGTGTAATTGACCTGGAGGGACCCTCGCCACCGTATGTCAAGGCAGCGCAACTTATGAATTCGCCTATAGTTTTGCTTTTGTCCAATCGCACCGCCGGCGGAGGGTATCCTGTCTATGGCTGGCCGAACGAAATCGGTCAGATATATACGATGGTTTCGGGTTTACTTAACCTTTTGTGTATTGTCAACGCCGTTTCTTTGGCTCATCTCGGCAGAACAGCACCGGCGGGAGATTAAAATGTCGATAATGAATATTCTCGTGATAGCAACATTTACAGCGCCGGAGAATATACACCCAAATCCGCAGGCAATGCTCTGGCTGCTGCCTTTAACGGCGGCGATAGCCATAGCCTATAAAGCAACAAAGCTGCCGACAATTACACTGGGCCCTTTTTTTAAAGAGGCGGCGATTTTATTCGGCTCCATTGTTGCCTTCATAATCATAACTGCATCGGCTTTATACGCCCTGGTATGGCTGACTTCCGTGTGTTGACAAACCGTTTGGCTCACCCCAGGTTTTAGATGTCGTTGTCAGGCAAAGTGCCTTTAAGAACACCTAACTCGACCAGCGCATTGAAAGCGGCTTTTTGCTCCGCTTCTTTTTTATTTGTCCCCCAGGCGCTTGGGAAATGACGCTCGGCAATAACCACCTCCGACTCGAAACATTTGTCGTGGTCAGGCCCTTTTTCATCGAGCAGTACATACTCAGGGGTGGTATCAAATTCCTGCTGGGCGTATTGCTGCAGTAATGATTTGAAATTGCCGTGAGATTGTTTTGCATCGGTCCCGCCGATTTCCGGAGCGAAAGTCCTTGAAATGAAACTGCTGGCGGCGTCAAATCCGCCATCAATATAAATTGCTGCGATAACGGCCTCCAATAAGCTGGCTGCAAGAGAGCTGGTCAAAGCCCGGTTGGAGGCCATGCCCTTGCCGATTTTCAGGAACTCCTGCAGACCCAGCCGCTTGGTAACTCGAGCACAGGTCCTGCGGGAAACAAGCATGCTCTTTATTTTCGTAAGGTCGCCTTCCATATAATCAGGGAACTGCTCGAAGAGGGCGCGGCAAATAACCACAGCTAAAACAGAGTCGCCCAAAAACTCAAGCCGTTCATTACTAAAAATACGGTCACTGACTGCGGAGGAATGTGCGAATGATTTGGAGAGGAGTTCTCGGTTGGAAAATTTATACCCTATTATCTGCTCGATTTGCTGCAGAGCTTCTTCGTCCATTTATATCGTCTCACTTTTGCACGAGTCTTGCGAGCAGATTACGAACACCGCCGTCATAAGTGGTTTTCATAGCCAGCTCAACAAGGGTTAAACTTCGCTGTATTATGCAAAGAAATAAACCGCCTGTCAATCTCATTAGCCGCTGGCTAAGTGACAATCTGCAGACTTGCCAGGGCAACGAACTTGTCGTCAGCAAGTTCAAAAATTCCGTCAAGACCGGCCACCGTAAAAATACCTCTGGTTGCTGGGGCAACATTGCAGAAAATAAGCCGGTGTCCGCAATCAGCCAGCAGCTTGCGCAGCTTCAGCAGCTTCGAAAGGCTTGAAGATGTTACAATATCGACTTCGGAAAAATCGATTACCACATCACAGTCGCCTCTGTCACGCGCCATATCGGTAACGGTCTTGAGCTCATCGCCCATAGCCGGTTCCTGGGGCAAGTCCACAAGAATAATATCCTCTGACCAGTTTTGTATCCCCATTTTTAGCACTCCTTTTCCTTAACCCAACATAGCTTTCATAATTTTCAATGATTGTATCGGCACAAGTTCTGCACAGGTTAAGCAGAAACACGACTTATTCTTTCGTATCGCCCTATAAAAACCGCAGTTTTCGCATCCTGAAACCTGTGCTTGACGCAAACCCGCAGCAGGGGGCAAAAATTTTATTCGCCGCCCCTTTTTGCAGCATAAACCCCACAGGATAATACTTGCCCGCCTGCAGCGAATTTGTCTTTTAACTAATAATTCGCAGGGGCTTCTTGGACCTTGCTTGAGCCGCTTAAGTAAAAAAGCTTACCCCTGGGTTCCCTGCGGTCGTAAGGTTCGGATCTTATGGTGGCTTGCAAAACCCTTACTGCCATACCGCTTTTTGTATTAACGACGTATAGACCGTCGTCCGCCGTTCTTACAAGTGCTGCACCTTCACCTGAAGCTGAAGGTATGGCTATACCGAAATCGGCTTTGTCCGCACTTCCACCACCGGCTCCTATTACTGCGGTAACTACAACTCCAATCGCAATCCCTATCACAAGTGTCTTAACATCAAGTTTTAGCTCCATTTTATTGCCCTTTCAAATTAATGGATTAATCAACTTTACACCCCCTATCTTTATCTATTTCCCCAATTTCCGCAAGTGTTTTGTGAGTGTCCCCCGTTTAGTGGTGCCTGCCTCACCACACCGCCTAATTCAGTAAATATACTTCATAATTTTCGTCCCCAACTGCTTTTCTAAACTCTGCCACCTTAATTGTTCGTGACTTAAAGGCAGTTAATTCTTCAGGAGACCACGTGAATATCTTGCCATAGTACGATATTTCATGCCCCTGCTGACTGAATAAGTCTAAATGCCCTATAGCTATGAGCACTTTGGCCCCCTTACTGCTTCTAACCTGCTGAGCAATATTCAAAAGCTCACCCAATGACATTCTTGCCTTGCTTGCAGGGGCAAACATTACCCAATTCCCAAACCTTCTTTCGCGGGGTATGTATATCTGGTTGGACACGTAATAAGGCAAAGACTCAAGTTTGTAATCCGGCTCCCCCATAACAATCGCATCATGATACTCAGGATGTGCCGTAATAAATCTGCCGAAGGCTTTGCTCGAGCTTTTTTCTTTATATATATCTACACCTATTTTTTGGGCGGCACCTGCAATATGAACGGCAAAAATTGCTGATAGGACAACGTAAACAGACACTTTATTTATAAAGTCAAGCGACCATCGCAGCTTATTTTCTGTGTTGTTTGTCTTCTGCTGATAAACAATCCAGTAAAGGCAAATCATGAACATTTCGGTAATTCCCTGGTGGCGCAGTGCGCTGGGGTAAACAGTTGAAAAAAAAGTTCCCGACAAAACAACGCCCGCGAAGAATGAGACGGCCGCCTGGGGACGAATGAGCAGGCCCGCAACAAGCCCAAGCAGCAAAACGTCGCGTACTGGGCCCGGCAAACCGGGAAACACTATGTTAAAGTGTTTTCCCGGATGTATGATATTGGCATAAAGGTTTTGTATGGCCTCGGAAGCAACCTGCGAAACAGGTTTTACTACAACCTCCTTGGAAGGAAGGATAGTTATAACACAGTATAATACTCCTGCCCCAACAATCACAAAAGCAGCTATAAGTGCTGTTATGCTGCGGGTATTGAGCGAATGACGGTCAATAACTAAGGCATCGAATAACCACATCCCCGCCAGCACACAGGTAAGGATGCAGGAATGAATATTTGTATTCGCCAGGGCGGCAAGAACGCAAGCCGTTAAAATGGGCCTCTTTTGCCTTTGTGTATATAGCGTTGCGAAAACAAAGAATAGAAGCATACTGATGCCGTAGTCCCTGGCCATAATGCAATATTCGTAAATAGGCAGCACGCCCCAGATAAAAAGTATCTTCTGCCACACAGGAAAGGGAGCATACCGGCAAAAAATGACTACACTCGCAAAAGCTATGCAAATGCTGACGACCTGGAGTGCTAAAGGCGTATGCATAACATAGAACGCCGCCCTCAGGATAAGATACCAGAGAATTGGATGGCCTTCATGTTTTAGGGCGGCTTGCAGGCTCCAAAGTGACTCAGATTCTATAGCAACTGAAAAAGTTCTGACCTCGTCCCTCCAGACTTCATGATAGGTACTGACAACAATAACAACTGTAAGCCATATCAGAAGAATCAATATCGTTACAACGCTCTTATTCCTGCTTCCAAAACACTCGGGAGAGCAAAGATATTCGATGAAACTGTTCTTTTTGATATTATTAATACTCACGCCGCATCCAAAACCGCAATTCCTGTCACAAGTGTCTTAACATCAAGTTTTAACTCCATTTTATTTCCCTCTCAAATTGATTAAACATCATTACACCCCCCATCTTTACCTATTTCCCCAATTTCCGCAAGACCTTTGTGCACCTTTAGAATCAATAAGTGCAAATATGAAAAAGGGCTGTAAGCGTTACGCTCACAGCCCTCTTTTCGTCCTTCTAAATTACCCTCGAAAAATAATAA
>CAIYOL010000098.1 GCA_903927855.1 uncultured Planctomycetota bacterium | reverse complement strand
GCTGGGCAAACTCAATAACCGCCTTCTTGTCTTGCAACTGACTGGAGTACGAGCCTATAGCCTCAATAACCTTTCCCATGGCGATGTTGCGGCATTCATCTGTATCATAATCGTAATGCTCGACTTTTAAAAGCTCTTCCGTGATTTGTTTCTGATATTGAGGCTTGGCAATAGCGATGCCCGCCAGAGCCATTGTGGCATTATTGGCTGTTATCAGTTTGCCAGCATTCAAAAAACCGACCAGCCTGCCGATTAGCCTGTCAACCTTTTTCTCCTTATCCACTCTGGCCAGATTGCCAATGACAATAATAGCCGTCCATTTCAGGACGTTATTATCGCCATCCAGGAGCTTTACGAAGGTATCTATATGGGGATAGAGCCGGGCTGGGTTCTCTTTGGCAATAGCTACGAGATTTTTGGCGCAGCAGTACTTTACCTCCGCGCTATCGGATTGCAGGTCTGCCAGATTTATTTTATCTGTCGAACTTTTCATGTTTTTGCTTTCTGCATAATGTAAAAACCATATCCGTAGTATTGAGAGTATTTCCTGTGCATATCGATTTCCAACTGAAACGAATCGAATATTGCCTGTGCGTCCTGGTTGTTTTTGTACTTTCGCCTCAGGGCAACAAGCTTTTTCTCCACCGGTGTATAGTAATGCGTCCACCATGACTCACCCGGCAGAGGGAAATAGTCAATCATCTTGTACCCGGATGATTCGATGACAGGGTAAATATCCTTATAGTGCTTCATATCCGGATATTCTCGAGCAAAGAAGTCCTTTACCTCTTTGGGCGCTCTTTTTTTGAACCACACCAGCTCGCTCACCGCCAGATACCCTTTGGGGCGCAAGAGTGGTCTCCATGCCTTGAGGGCATTGCTAACCCCCATGACAAATGCTGCCCCCTCGCACCATATCGCATTGAAGCTTTCCTCGGGGAAATTCATTGAATTCATATCCCAGACCACGCAGTGGATTCTTTCCGCGTAGCCGTCCCTGCGGGCATTGCGCTTGAGCTTGTCAACAAACGGAGCGTGGTTATCCAGAGCGGTAATATTGCCTGATGACAGTCTAGCCAGTATCAGCGTCTGGCCGCCGCTGCCGCACCCTACATCCAATATTTCGGGGTGCTCGGGCAATCCGGCGAGCTTACTAAAAGCCTTTTTCGTTGATTTTGCATCGCCGGGTCCCTGACGGGGCAACGCCTCGAATATTTCGAAGAAGATTTGATCCATTTAGCCTTTCCAATTCCACCATTTCAGTTTTTCAGGACTACGGCCGCCGTCGGCGAAATATACAGCGCAACGAAACACGTAGAGCAAGCACCTATCCTGGACAACGCCTGTGTATTTATTGGAAAGCTCGTAGAGTGCCTCCGGATCTTTACCCTTTAAATCGTTAACCGATAGGATACCGATATTTCGCAGGTCGCCGGCAATAGATTTCCCGACACCTGGTATCGCAGTCAAGCAATCTACGCTATCTTTGTTTAGCTTCATGCCTTCAATTTAGCCTCTTGATTTTGGGCAGTAGATTTTCCGGGATGGGCCTGCACTTACAGTTTTTTGCATATTCAGTATGCCACTTAATTCTTTGTTCTAAGGTGAGATTTTTGGGCATTTTGTTCTTTTCGTGCCAATCCTTAGTTATATTCATCTTTGGCGGCAAATCCGCCTAATATTTTTTCCCCGAGACTAATTTATTCCCAGTCTAAGCAAGTGTTGATATTGCCAATTTCGTTCTTTGGCTACGGCAGCATCGGCATCGGAGGAGTCGGTGGCTCTGTAGATAGCCTGTAAGGCATAATTTGCAGCACCCATAGAATGAATGGGAACATGTGCAGTTGCCGCCGCTTGACCTGCAGCACGGGCAGCAGAGCGAGCCGCATTATCCTCTCCTACTTCACGAGCAGCAGCATGAGATGCAAGCGCAGACCTGCGTATGTCAGCCATCTTAAACATCTCTGTATCTATCCATGCCTGTAGTGTTTCGATAGCAGTTCGAGGCCGATGGTCTTCCGAATGTTCTTTCTCAAAGTAGGGCATGACACGCTCGACACAATCAATTGCCCAGACGGCTAATGTTTTATGGTCAGTTTTTCTCACAAGTTCTACTATTGACTCGTCTTTGTAGTATGCCAGTGAAAATTTGGATTTCTTGATGTTGTTAAATCCTCAATGGAAACACCCGATGCTTTGGGATTTTCGCCATAGTTTGAATAGCAGGCCTGGTTTCTTTTCAAATGGCGGAGAGGGTGGGATTCGAACCCACGGTTGCCTTACGACAACACCGCTTTTCGAGAGCGGTACCATTAACCACTC
>CAIYOL010000097.1 GCA_903927855.1 uncultured Planctomycetota bacterium | reverse complement strand
GATCTAACCCATAGGCTATGCGACAAAATCTTTCTTTTCCTGTTCATAATTTTCTCCTTTCAGCTTTTAAATATCATAAACCATTCGCTATTCAGACGAGTTTTAATCGAAATATACTTTCTTCTGTGCGAAGGCAGAATAGGGATTTTCCCTATATTCGATTATCCGTTTGCCTAATCTGATGGCCCCCTCCAAGACTTGTTTAAACGATTGGTATTTTCTTCGTTGCCCGTTCTCGGCTGATTATTTTTTCGAGGCTTTGAGCCAGTCTTCGAGGTTCTTAGCCAGGATGACCACGTCCCTTTTGTTCATAATATGCTCAATTATCGCAGGCTTTACCTTAAGTCTCAGCATCGCCTTGTGCGCTCTCTCCCATAGTTTGGCTTGCTTCTGCTTGCTCTCAGCAAGGTAAAGCTGGCTCACCAATTCCTGTAAATTGTTTAGCGTTATCGTATCGAGATTTTCATAATATCTCGAAATAACGTCCTTCTGATAGGCCGAATACTCTTTACCTGCCATTTAGCTCAATCGTCTCAAAATAGGTTCTTTATTGCTCTTTCTTGATTTTCCATTTGGCGTGGTTTGAAACTATCACCAATTCCGGATTGAATTTCAACAAAAAGCCCCGAAAAGCAAAAACTCAAAACTCTTTTGCGCCTATGTGGCTATTTTCCCTTTTTATTTTTTATCTCTCTCGGGTCTTTGCCTTCTTCAATAGCCGCTATTTTAGTAATTCTTCTCTGGTGTCTTCCTCCGTCGAATTCCGTTTCCAGCCATACCTCCACTATTTTTCGCAGTAATACTTCCCCTATCAGGTCCCCTGATATACAAAGCACATTTGCATCATTATGATTACGTGAAACCCGGGCACTCAACTCGTCATTGCACAAGGCGGCCCTGATTCCCTTAACTTTATTGGCTGCTATACTCATCCCTATACCGGTTCCGCAGGCTAAAATAGCTCTGTCAGCTTCTTTTTTAGATACTGCCATTGCTGCCAAATAAGCAGCGTCCGGGTAATCGACCGGATTACTATCGTTGCTGCCGACGTCTATAACTTCATGGCCTAACTGGGTAATTATGCCTTTAATTTGCTGTTTGGCTTCAAAGCCGCGATGGTCGTTTCCTACTGCTATCTTCATATCCAAAGTTCACTAATCCTTTCTTTTACAGCTTCTTCTATCAATCCCGCACAGTCTTTGAAAAACTCTTGCGGCTGACCTATAGGGTCAGGTATTTCTCTGTTCCCTCCTAATAGTATACACTTGTCTGCAGCTCCGGGTTCAATAGCAACAGCTCGCTCGCAGTGAATTCGCGTCATTGCAAATACGAAATCGCTCTCTTCAACAAGCTGTCGGGTCAGTGTTTTGCTCTTATGGGCTTTTATATCAATCCCCTTAGCTGCACATGCTGCTATCGCTTCCTCGCTCGCTGGCGAGCCTGCCATATTCATCACACCGGCAGAAGATACTTTATAACCTATTTTGTCGAGCTGGTCAACCTTGCATTGTAGTTTTTCTGCCAGAAATTTACGGAACATCCCCTCCGCCATAGGACTTCTGCAGGTGTTGCCCGTGCAGACAAACAAAAATTTGACCTTCGACATCGCTTCCAGCTCTTCTTGGGAATATACGCCAGCCCTTAAAATCTCAAGCCCCTTTTTACCTATTTTAACAACCGTGCTGCTTTTTTTGTATTTACAAGGTCCTCCATCCAGCAACAAATCAATCTGACCCGAAAATTGGGCCAAAACCTGCTCTGCATCCGTTGCCGGCGGCTGGTTTGTTTTATTCGCACTCGGCGCAACCACAGGATGTTTTGTCCTCTGCAGCAGCATTGCAGCTATTGCATTATCGGGGCAGCGAATGCCTATGGTATT
>CAIYOL010000096.1 GCA_903927855.1 uncultured Planctomycetota bacterium | reverse complement strand
GGTATGATATACATTTTTCGCCCTTCCAAGACCTACAAATCAATACACAGGAGAATTGTAAATACAGTGATATTGTGTTGCAAGCCAGAAAATAATGCCGAAGAGTCCTTGACCATAATAGCCAATTGTAAATAATCAGTAATTCAGTTGTTTCGGAGAGGTGTCGGAGCGGCTGATCGAGCCGGTTTCGAAAACCGGTGTGCTCTTTATTGAGTACCGCGAGTTCGAATCTCGCCCTCTCCGTTGTTACATCTATAAGTCGCTGAAGCTCAATAAGAACTTCCAGACAATAGCGGTAGTATAATAATTTGTTATAATTACAGAAAATCTATACTTAGTTAAAAGCGGGGTTTAAATTGAAAGTCCAGTGCGAACTATGTCCGAAAAGATGCCTGCTTGAATCCGGCCAGAGTGGTGAGTGCCGGGTCAGAATCAATATCGACGGCGTATTGCGGACGGTGGTATACGGCTACCCGTGCTCAGCGCATGTTGACCCGGTTGAGAAGAAACCCTTTTTTCATTTCATGCCCGGCAGCAAAACGTTTTCGCTCGCAACCGTCGGCTGTAACCTTCACTGCAAAAACTGCCAGAACTGGGAAATATCTCAGACGAATCCCGAAGACAGCGAGGCAGCACTCTGTCCGCCTGAAAAACTTGTCGAACTGACCAAAAGCTATAATTGTCAGTCGCTGGCATATACCTATACAGACCCGGTTGTCTATTACGAGTATACTTACGATACGGCTAAGCTTGCAAGGGATAGTAGAATACGAAATCTGCTGGTAACGGCCGGCTATATAAACCGGGAACCGTGGCAACGCCTGCTAAAAGTTGTGGATGCTGCCAGAATTGATTTAAAGTCAATGTCGGACGATTTTTATCGGGATGTCTGCTCTGCGACACTAAAGCCGGTGCAGGATGCCATTGTGCAGACAAGGGCGAGCGGCGTTCATTTGGAAGTGATACACCTTGTTATACCAACATTGAACGATAAGCCCGAACAGCTGCGCGAGCTTGCACGCTGGGTCAAAACAAACCTCGGCAGCGAAATACCTCTGCATTTTTCAGGGTTTTATCCGCAGTACAAGATGCGGCATCTGCCGCCGACTTCGTCAGAAACGCTGGATATGGCACGCAACATCGCTATGGAAGAAGGGCTCGATTTTGCCTACATAGGAAATGTTCAGAGTGAACATGGCCAGAACACATATTGTCCCGGCTGCAAAAAGTTACTCATCGAACGCGTTGGCTATACTGTTATTCAGAACCGCTTAAAAGATGGCTTTTGCCCGGATTGCAGTAAAGAAATTTACGGAGTTTGGAAATGACGCGAAGAAAATTCATTCAGCAATTTCTAAAAGCCGGGGCGGCTGTTATTGTCGGCGTTTACTGGCTGGCGGAAAAAACTCCGCTTCGCAGGTTCGTTCGGGCCGATGGTCTCGGGAAATATCCCGGCTCCTTAAAGCCTTTGAAGGATATTCATAAACAAGGTAAATGGAGTGGTTAATATGGATAGATACTCGAAAATTTTCTTAAGGGGTTTTGTGATTGCATTGTTGTGTATTCTTGGCGTTTCTTCGTGCGCGCCGAAATCCGTCGCCCCGGCTAAAGAAATAGCGGAACCTCAAAAAGATGCCCCTGCTGTCCAGCCCAAAGTTGTTATGCGGTCGACACTCTCCGGCAACTGGTATCCTTCCGATGCCGGCACTTTAAGCAAACAAATCGAGGGATTTTTTGAAAAAGCCGAGGTTGAGCCGGTAAATAACGTTATTGCCCTTGTTCTTCCGCACGCCGGCTACCAGTACTCCGGCCAGACTGCTGCTTTCGGATTGAAGTCTGCCAACAGGCAATATAAAAGGATCGTTGTCATTGGTCCCAGTCACTATGTCCCTATGGAAGATGTTCTGAGTGTTCCAAGGGCAACGCATTACGAAACGCCGCTCGGGCAGATACCGCTTGATGTGGAATTCGTAAATAAGCTTTTGGAGCATCCGATATTCCAGAACTTACCGCAGGCGAACGAAAAAGAGCATAGTACTCAGATAGAAGTGCCGCTGCTGCAATATGCGCAAAAGGACTTTAAGCTTGTGCCGATTGTGGCTGGTGACTGCTCGCAAGAAACGATTGCACAAGCCGGCGCCGTTTTGAAAAGTTTGGTGGATGGTAACACGCTCGTTGTTGCAAGTTCTGATTTTACCCATTTTGGCCCGAACTATGGCTTTATACCCTTTAGAGAAAACATACCTGAGCAGCTGAAAAAGCTTGATATGGGAG
>CAIYOL010000095.1 GCA_903927855.1 uncultured Planctomycetota bacterium | reverse complement strand
CTGCCTGAACATCGGAAAAACCTGCAGGAAGAGGATAAGCGAAATCCTCGGAGATAACCATATATTCTGCGTAACCGCCGTTGACGTCTTTGCCGGTCCACTCAGCACTGTCGCAGAGGTTTTCGCTGCCTCTTTGGCAGAAGCTGCATTTGCCGCAGGCTGAATAGAGCCAGGTAATCCCGATGCGCTCATCTATTTTGAATTTGGTTACGGCTTTTCCTTTATCTGCCACCATCCCAACTACCTGATGGCCGAGCACTATAGGCAGTTTCGCCGGTTTCAGTCTGCCTTCAATCTCATCGAGGTCGGTATGACAAACGCCGCAAACCGAAGTCTTAACCAGAATTTGATTGTCGCCCGGCGCGGGAATTGGCAAATCAGCCGCTTCCAACGGCTTCTCTTCAATCGGCGATATTTTATTTAGGACCATTGCCCTCATTTTGAAATCTCTTGCTTCAACTGCCTTTCGAAGACTTCATAACTGTCCAACCCGAAGAGGCAAAAGATAACTTTTTCCAAGCCGGTTTGTCCTTGGAGGTAATCAATAGTTGCTCGTAGCATTATTTTTGCGCATCTTTCGATAGGAAAGCCGAAAATACCTGCGCTGATTGCCGGGAACGAAATGCTTTTTATATTATTTTCATCGGCTAGGTTCAGTGAGTTTACCGTCGCGTTTTTTAACTTTTCGTCTTCGTTACCTTCGCCCATTTGAGGCCCGACGGCGTGGAAGACGAATTTAGCTTTTAAGTTGCCGCCGGTGGTTTTAACGGCCCCGCCAACAAACGTTTCACCTATTTTGCTGCATTCTTCCTGGATTTTTGGGCCGCCTTTTCTTCTGATTGCCCCCGCTACACCGCCTCCCAGAATCAACCGGGCATTGGCGGCATTTACGATTGCCTCGGTTTGCATTTCTGTAATGTCGCCTTCTAAAAGTTCTAAAACGCTCTTCGAAACCTTTACTCTCATAGTATTGACCGCTCTGAAAAACAATAGCTCAGGACGATCCTCAAAGCAAGCGCAAAAACCACTTGAGATGATTTCTAAGCGCAAGAGATTTGAGGAGCATATAGAGAAGGTCACCCGCCGCGAATGGTCTGCCTTTAACGTCTGCTAAGTTTTTAAGGTTGATTGTCTTTATCCTCGGAGGGTCATAGGCTTCCCGCCCCGAAAGCTTTACCTATGCCCCTCCCGAGGATGGTTGCTGGGTACGGTTTTACGCAGCCGCTCTCCTTCTAAACAGAAAGAGAATAATACCCAGTGCAATCAGACCGACAAGCCCATTGTCGCCCAGAGTCTTAAGTAAGTTTGTGAGATTGGTCACAATACTGCTTCCAAAAAAGGGAACTGCATTGCCAAATAGTATCTCAGCTGCTATCCCAAGGGCGATCAACAGTAAAGATATTTCTGTAATCTCACCAAGCCATTTTCTCAATTCTTCCAGTACTCGCATTCTTGAATCTCCTAATTGAGTGTTAAAATAAAGAAATTATTGGACATCCTGATTTTCTTTCGGCGAATGTTTTCAGATTACTTTAGTATTTATGCCTAAAATGCTCGGAAATGTTGTTCACGCAAAAAATCTGTTGTTTGAATTTTCAACCATTACCACGTCACAAAAACCGCCTTTTCAGTATTGAAAAAGGCTTCTTGTTGAAATAGGCAATTTCGACTTGACCTTTTATGTTAAAATGGTCTATAATACGTTTGTGTTTAGGCAATTCTTATTGTTTCTCCTACGGATGGGACTAATCGCAGTACTTTGGGCCTTTATATGGCGGGTTGTAGAGCCCAGAACACAGCTTATGCGAATATTGAGAGCCGCATTGCTCGTGCTCAGTCTTTTGGGTATCTTGGTCGTGTTAAGGTTAACAGGGCCGTGACCTCAAGGCTGTGCCATTTCTCAAAAAGATAAATTCTTGTTTTTCCTTCTTGCCATCACCGTATAAATGTATTATACTTTACACAGAACAAAATAGTGGGTGCGTACAACCAAGAATTTATGTCTCCGAACAGCTTTTGAAGAGCCTTATACTCCTCTTCTTCTTAGGAGACGTGCTGGCCAGCCAAGTCAAAATACATGGGGGGGTCACCGTCTCCTCTTTTTTATTGATTTTTCCGGACTTTATTGGTTTCACCGCCGGTAGGCTGCAGGATTAATATGCAGTGACAATTTATGGCTTAGCATTCAATTACTAAGCAGAAATATTACCTTCGGCTTCGGTGGTTTCGTTCGTGCATACCCCTTGTGCGAATCTGGCCCACAGTTCTTCTTCTCCCTCGGACCTCCCGGATTTCAAGCCTTCCTGATTTTGGCGGCCTTTCTGAAGGAGATTTTTCCCGCGGCCCCTGGTTCATCAGTGATAAAGCATGATTACACGCGTTTCTAATGTCAGCTTTATGATGTTTCAGGCCTTGCTCTAAAAGGGCAAAGGCCGGTTTCTTCATCCTGCCTTGCATATTCCTCAGGCCGTAGACTGCTGCAATTTTTGCTGTCCTCGGGGAATTATTAAACAAAGCTTCCTTTAGAATGTCTAATCCGTCTTCCTGTTTCCACGACAAATTAAAAGCTGCACGCCGAGCTGCTGAAATATCATCTACGTATAATTTTTCTCTTAGCTGTTCGAGAAGCTTTATAGCCTCTTCATCTTTTTCCCGTCCGGAAGGTTTTCTTTTTTCTAATATCATAAGACCACCCACTAATTAGATTATATCGGCAGGCACAGGTGAGCTTCTGAAACCCTTTTGTTTTCCCCGTATGTAGCTGCGAAGCAACTCGACAATCCTTTGCCTGACAAATAGGGCAGGGGATTCATTTCCCGATACTCCCCCAATCGCCCCATTTTTTACATCCTTACTTTGTCCTCCTCCGAAAAGCCAGATTCCTTTTGACTTACTATACTATTTCACCGGTCAAAATGGTTCCTCGACCGGTGCTCAACACAACTCATATAAACTAACAGGGTCAAATTGGATTGTCAAAAGATTTTTTGAAGAAAAATCCGTCTCTCGAAGCGAGGCTTTTAACCCTGAGTATATCTGTCCTGAGCCTGTCGAAGGAGTCGAACGGGGCAGATATCCGCATATTGTTGGCGGAGACCCAGCCATCTTTTTAAACTTGCCCACCTTTACCCCGTGAAACTTGTCCGTTGAAGTGTTGTCGATGTCGAAAGCGGGTGCGCGTTTGGTTCTGTTCCTTCTTGCCCAAATCCCCTAAATTGCACAACAGGCGGCGGTGGGATTCGAACCCACGGATAACGGTTTTGCAAACCGTCCCCTTAGGCCGCTTGGGTACGCCGCCGTAACCCCCTTTGCTGTCTGCGACAGCAGGCAAGGGGGTGCAAGCAACCTTAAAATCCCGCTTATTTTACTGCCAATCGGCATCTTTTACAATAAACACCCTCGATATTTGGGATTTTTTTGCAACATTTTTACCGTCGTAAACGTCTAAACAGATATAAAAACAGGCGGTTTCGGTGCGCCTTTTGACACGTAACTTATTGCATTTAAGGGTTTTATCGAAGCCTAGGCCCCAGTGTCTTCTGTCGGAGACAGAAGGGGGGTAGTTTTTTGCTTTTTTTCTATAACCTGTTATGGTATAATGATATAGATACAGGCGATGGAGTGCACAAAGTGGGGACTTCAATGGAGAAGGGGCTTATGTTCCGTAATTTTAGGCCGGTGACGCTGTTTTGTTGCGGGCTGTGCGCCGCTATTATCTTTGGTATGGTCGGTGCGTGCAGTCCTAAGCACTATAAAGCCGACGCCGATAAAGAAGTTTATAAGATTATCGACAAAAAATGGAAAGGCGACTTTGGCCAAAAGGTAAATTACACAATCAGTGACGTCACGCCATCGCCGAATGACGTGCAGGTTGAAGTGCCGTCGACCGGTGTTATAAGTCTTGCGCGGGCGGCCGCTATAGCCACCGCACATAATCGTGACTATCAAAAGCAAAAAGAAGACCTTTACCTGACGGCTCTTGATTTAACTCTCGAACGGCATCAGTTCGCAATGCAGTGGTTTGGCACTTTTGACCCCAAGTACACGAGGGGCCATAGCAACAGCAGCGCCCCCGGAGATGATGATGAAGAAGAGCTGTCCTACAATGCAGACCTGGGTTTTAACCAGGTATTAGCTGATGGAGCGATAGTTAGTGTCGATATCGCACTCGATTGGGCACGGTTTCTTACCGGCGACCCACGGGCTTCACTTGGTTCGGTTCTGACCGCCAACATAAGCCAGCCGTTATTGCGTGGCGCCGATCGAAAAATAGCCCAAGAAAACCTGACTCAGGCTGAGCGGAACGTTTTGTATCAGATACGCACGTTCAACCGTTATCGCCAGAAGTTCGTGGTTTCAATCGTAGACGCTTATTATCGTGTTTTGCAACAAAGAGATGCGGTAGCAAACGCCGAAAACAACTACAAACTGCGGGTTGAATCGAGACAGCGTCTGGAAATGCAGGCCGATGCCGGTCGTGTAAATCGCTTTGAGGTTGACCAAGCGAAACAGAGTGAACTGGATGCTATGGATAGGTACGTGCGGGCCCAGCAAAATTACCAGCAGGGGCTTGATACTTTCAAGATAGAATTGGCTTTGCCGACCGACGCCAACGTGGAACTCGACCAGAATGAGTTAAAAGCGTTGAAGGAGGTCGGCGTAAACCAGCCCGATTATTCAGCAGATGCGGCAATTGAAACGGCGCTGCTTGAGCGATTGGACTTAGCTACCAGCATGGATATGATTGATGATGCGTTGCGTAAAGTTATGGTGGCAGAGAATGGTCTCGGCGCCGATTTGAACCTGGTCGGCAGTATGAGCGTTGGGTCAACCCCTCCGACTGATTACAGCAGGTTACAATTCCACCGCGGCACTTACGGATTGGGTTTTGAAGCCGACTTACCTTTAGACCGGAAAAAAGAACGCAATGCGTATCGCGAAGCGCTGATAGCCCTGACGCAGCAGCAGCGACAATATGAGAATGATGCAGACACAGTTAAACTGGATGTGCGCAATGCATATCGCAATCTTGAGCAGGCAGCGGAAAGCTACAGCATCCAGAAAAACAGCCTGGATTTAGCGCAGAAGCGAGTTGAGAGCACTACACTGTTACTCGAAGCCGGGAGACTAACCACCCGTGATTTGCTTGATTCACAGGATGCTCTGCTGCAAGCGCAAAACAATCTTACAGCCGCTTTGGTGGACCATGCGATCGCGAAATTAAGCTTTTTCCGAGATATTGGTGTTCTACAGGTCAGGCCTGATGGAATGTGGGTACAACAATAGTAAGACCAATTCGCTCTTGTTTAGCGGAACTCATTGCAAAAGCACATCTTGATATTTTTTTTCACACTGCATTCAGTATTGCAGAGTCAGGTGATAAAAATTCTTCGGAAAAATCAAAAAAACATTGACTAACAGGAACAACTACTATATAGTAGTAATATAAATTAGGATGTTGGCTGCTTGGACTTAGGCAATTGATGCGGGCGAGGTATCCTAACTGCCAAAACGAGAAAGAATGAGGAACTGCCGCCCGACCTTTTGCTCATCAAAATCGGTGTTAAGTACAAAGACAGATAAAACCGGTTTTGTTTTCCGATGATGGAGCCGTCGGAGGAGGCGGCTCCCTTTTTTTGCGCACATTTCAGCAGTTTTTACTTCTTTAATTGTTTCGCGGTCGGCAAATTTACCATGGGACAAGAGGTAAACAAACTTTCCAGCAAACCATAGAGCT
>CAIYOL010000094.1 GCA_903927855.1 uncultured Planctomycetota bacterium | reverse complement strand
TTATGCACTTATAATCGGTTTAACACGTTGTTGGCTTAACTTTTTTACCCGTCACAAGGCCAAATATTACAAAGAAATTAATAATGTATTCAGCGTATTTCGTCTCCTATCCCGCTTTACATATCACAATGCGATTCTCGCTTTTCTCTGTTACAACCACAGGAGCACAAAACAGTTATGAAGGTTCGCATTTTGGGGATTATTGCAAAATGGAGTCCTTGGAACTAAAGGACTTCGCCGGTTTACTCCACAGAACACATCCTCACTTTATACAAAACAATCCACAATTTAACTATACTGCTTAAATACAGAATTTGTTCATTACGGCTCCTCTGACTAAGTCCTATAATTATCGCAATACCAGTTACAGATAAAATGCCACTCCTTCTCGCTTTCACAAGAAAGCAAGGGGAAAAAGTTTCTCGGGATCCGAAGTTAAGTACTTACAATTAAAGTAGTTATGACTTCTGCCGGAAATAACCCACAAAATCGAAAAAAAGCTTGACATTTCAAGGGTTTTTTATATGCTTAATAGCCTAATTTAACTTTAGAGTGTGATTGCGTGGTGAAAAAGCAGGAGGGCACGTCAATGGGCCAAACTATGATAGAGAAAGGAGAAACTGTGATTGCGAAATATATACTAACCATCTTACTATTACTTGTTCCAGCGTTTTTGATGTCCTGTACAACCCAAATACCCGTTGCTACAAATTACCCGTATAGCGAGCAGCAAAAAATGCAGGCCCCCCATCACTGGGATGTATTGGCAACCGAAGTGGTCAATCAACTGAATCAAAGCAGGAAGGTTTCGGACAGTATGCCGATATTCGTAGTACCAAAGTTTAATTTGTCGGCTAAAGAGGATTCAACCTTCTGGACAGCCACCAAACCTTTAGCCCAAGCAGATGAGTCCGACCGGCTTGCCACTATCCCGTTCAAAAGAGCCTACGAAAATTACTTAATTACGCAGTTAGTCAACGCAGGTTATAACGTAGTTAACGATATCCAGACGGCGGAACTGGTAATGACATTTGACATACAGTTAATTAAACATAACGACCGTCCTGTCCGCTCACCAAATGTAGTTTCTAAACTCGGAAGAATTTGTGCCGGAGCTGCGGACGGAGCATACATTGGTATCGAGGCTTCCCCATACGAAGTTGTAATCACAACATCCGTAAAAAAAGGCAACACTTATATAATGAGTCATACCGGCACTTATTATATTGATACGCCCCTTTGGGACAGCAGTTACGCATTACAGGGAAAGATAATGGAGGTTGTTAATCAATGATTAAATATATGACGTTAATATCATTGCTTGTGTTAGGGTGTGGTTTACTTACTAGTTGTGGCGGCCCGGCTGTCCAACTCGCTGCGTCCAATGCTGATGTCAAGAAAATCAATGAAGCAAGTGAACGCGAGACCGTAAAGCATCAACGGTGCATTGCAGACCTCGAGAACAAGACCGACACCGAAAGACTTATCAAAGAGTCCAAAGTAGAGCTCACTCGAGACTGCTGGGCCAGGCCTCTTCCAAGCGCCAATTATAAGGCGGCAGATGCTTTGTTAAACACAATTCATCCCAAACTATCTAAAGACAGCCCCATTCTGGTAGCAAGTTTTGTTAATATCGATTCCCTCGATGACTCATCCACATTCGGAAGAGTAGTAGCAGAGCAAGTCGCCTCACGATTTAAACAAAGAAACTATTCCACAATAGAGATGAAATTACGCACAAATGTTTTCATAAGAGAAGGCACAGGAGAACTGCTACTTTCCCGTGAAGTATCGGAAATCAGCAATAAGCATCGTGCACAAGCTGTGGTTGTAGGAACTTACGCTGTGGCCTCAAAAAGGGTTTATATTACAGCACGAGTTGTTAATGCCAGCGACGGCCGTGTTCTTTCCTCGTATGACTACGATATGCCTATAACCAGTGATATCTTCAAAATGCTGTTAAAAGGCAAAAGCAAAGAGGGCTGGTTATAAAATTTCAATAATCTGCTTTTAACAACTCGGAACCCTTACTGTTTCCCGGTCTGGCATTCTAATTTCGCAAGCTGCTCCATCAAAGCATACCTCTGGACCGCATCGCTGCTGGCAAGCTTGAGCAAATCCTCCGCAGCTTGTGGTTTCGATTGCACAAGCTGCTTATAACGACCTTCTCCATAAGCATATTCTTTGAAGCCAAGCGTAGGGGCCTTCGAATCAAGTTGAAGTGGGTTTTTACCTTCTCCTTTAAGTCGCGGGTCAAACCTGTACAACGGCCAATGACCGCATGCCACAGCTTTCTTTTGCTCCTCATAACCGGTCACCATATCAATGCCGTGGTTGATACACTGGGAGTAAGCAATTATCAATGATGGGCCCGGATATGATTCCGCCTCGATGAACGCCTTGACCGTTTGATTGGTATTGGCGCCCATTGCTACTTTCGCAACGTAGATATTGCCGTATGTCATTGCCAGCAAACCCATATCTTTTTTCGGCATTGGCTTGCCGCCCGCAGCGAATTTTGCGACCGCAGCCCTCGGCGTAGATTTCGACATCTGTCCGCCAGTGTTTGAGTAAACCTCAGTATCTAAGACCAGAACGTTTATATCGACTCCGCTGGCCAAAACGTGGTCGAGTCCGCCATAGCCGATGTCGTAAGCCCAGCCGTCACCGCCTAACGCCCAAACAGATTTTCGTACTAAATAATCGGCCAGTGCAATCAGCCGATTGCATTCTGGGCAACTGCTCTTCTTGCATTGTTCTTTTAGTTTAGCAACATAGCTTCTCTGTTGTTCAATCGCATCCTGCGAAGGGTTATTGGTAACCACAGCAGCATTTATTTCACTCGCTAAAGCTGCATCGATACAACCCTTTTTAGCCACTGCGTCAAGCAGTTCCGCCGCCTGCTGTCTGAATTTATCAACCGTCAGTCGCATCCCCATTGCAAATTCGGCGTTGTCCTCAAACAAACTGTTGGACCATATCGGCCCACGACCGTCTTCCCTCGTCGTGTAAGGCGTCGTCGGGAGGTTGCCGCCGTAAATCGATGAACATCCCGTAGCATTGCCTATCATAGCCCTGTCGCCGAACAACTGTGTCAGCAGCTTGACGTAAGGCGTCTCGCCGCAGCCGGCGCAGGCACCGGAATACTCGAACAACGGCATAATTAACTGGCTGCCCTTAACGCTTTCACGTTTGAACAGTTTTGGGTCGGTATTCGGTATCGACAGGAAGTGTGCGTAATTTTCTCTTTCCGTCGCCCGCAATGGCTCTTGTAACGACATATTTATCGCCTTTCGTCCCGTTGGCTGCTTGTTGGCGTCTTTTTCCTGTGCGGGGCACATCTGGACGCAAACTCCGCAGCCGGTGCAATCCTCAGGAGCAACCTGAATCGTCGCCTTCATACCGGCAAATTCCTTACCCTTTGCGTCCGCGCTTTTAAACGTTTTTGGCGCCTTATCGAGATACTTCTTGTCGTATGCCTTTAGCCGGATTGTGCCGTGCGGGCATACAAATGAGCAGGTGCCGCACTGGATACAAACCTGCGGCTCCCACACGGGTATATTGACTGCTATATTGCGCTTCTCATATTTGGTCGTACCCATCGGCCACTTGCCGTCGATGGGCAGTTTACTGGTGGGCAGCTTATCGCCTCGAAGCGCCATAATCTCCGCCGTAACATCCTTTACAAATTTCGGCGCATCATTCGGCACAACCGCCGGCATCTTTATCTTGCTCGTCACCTTGCCGGGGACCTTGACCTCGTAAATCCTCGCTAACGCGCCGTCAACGGCTGCGTTATTCATATTAACGATTTTCTCGCCCTTCTTTCCGTAGCTCTTTTGAATCGCAGTCTTTATTGCCTCAACCGCTTTTTCAATCGGGATAATGTTGCTTATCTTGAAGAACGCCACCTGCATAATCGTATTGATTCTGGCGCCAAGACCTATCTCCTGGGCAAGCGAAATCGCGTCAATAACGTAGAATTTCAGTTTCTTGTCAATTATTTGCTTTTGCATCTCCTGCGGAAGCGTGTCCCAGACTTTATCAGCAGGGTGCATACTCGTCATTAAAAACGTTGCGCCTTCTTTCGCTGAGCCAAGCATATCATACTTTTCCGGGAAACTCGGATTGTGGCAGGCGACAAAATCCGCCCTAGTTATCAAGTACGGCCTCCGAATCGGCTTTTTGCCGAAACGCAGGTGCGATATTGTAATTGCGCCCGCCTTCTTCGAGTCGTAGACGAAATATCCCTGCGCGTTATTGTCGGTCTGCTGGCCGATGATTTGTATCGAGTTATGGTTTGCGCCGACGGTGCCGTCAGAACCCAAACCGTAGAACATCGCTGTATAAACCCCCTCGGAAGGCAGCACAAATGAATCGTCCACATCCAAACTTGTTTTGGCCACGTCATCGACGATGCCAACGGTGAAACCGTTCTTCGGCTCTTTGGCGTCAAGATTATCGAACACGGCCTTAACCATCGCCGGCGTAAACTCCTTCGAGCCAAGGCCGTATCTGCCGCCGACTATTACGGGGTAATCCTTAAAGGCCGTTTGTTTCCTGCCCATCGCCTCGCCGATGGCCGTGCGAACATCCATATACAATGGCTCTCCAAGCGCGCCCGGCTCTTTGGTCCTGTCAAGCACTGCGATTTTCTTCACCGTCTTAGGCAGCGCCTCGATAAAATCCTTGCAGCTGAAAGGCCTGAACAGCCGAACCTTCAAAACGCCTACTTTTTGTCCTTTCGATACGAAATATTCCACCGACTCGTGCACCGTTTCTGCACCTGAACCCATTATAATTATTATTTTTTCAGCGTCTGCCGCCCCCACGTAATCGAACAGGTGATATTGTCTTCCGACCAATTTGGCGAACTTGTTCATCGTCTCCTGAACAATATCCGGCGTTGCCAGATAAAATTTGTTGGCCGTCTCTCTTCCCTGAAAATATACGTCAGGGTTTTGGGCAGTGCCTGCAATCATCGGCCTGTCGGGCGTCAAAGCTCTGGCGCGGACAGCCGCAACAAGCTCGTCGTCAATCATCGCCCGCATATCATCGAACGTCAGTTCCTCGACCTTTTGTATCTCGTGACTTGTGCGGAAACCATCGAAGAAGTGTAAAAACGGCACCCGGCTTTCCAGAGTTGCCCTTTGCGCAATCAGTGCAAAATCCATTACCTCCTGAACGCTGTTCGAGCAGAGCATCGCCCAGCCGGTCTGTCGGCAGGCCATCACGTCCGCGTGGTCGCCGAATATCGATAATGCGTGCGCTGCAAGCGACCGGGCCGATATATGAAACACAGCAGGAAGCAATTCGCCAGCTATCTTGTACATATCTGGTATCATCAGTAAAAGTCCCTGCGAGGCGGTAAACGTCGTCGTCAGCGCACCCGCGGTAAGTGCCCCATGCACCGCACCTGCCGCTCCGCCTTCCGACTGCATCTCGGTAACGGAAGGAACCGTTCCCCAGATATTAGCAACACCACTTGCTGTTTTTGCATCGGCAATCTCACCCATAGGCGAACTGGGAGTAATCGGATATATTGCAATCACCTCGTTGGTAGCGTGCGCCACATGGGCCGCCGCCGTATTGCCGTCAATCGTAACCATTCTGCGTTTCATATCTTCTCCATTTTGCTAAGACAAGAAATATAAAGAACTTACGGGCATTGCCTCCTTCTTGTTTTATAAAAAAGAACGGTGGCTCTCAAAAACGTATCCCGAAGGAACTTATATACAGCTTTTTATGAAATTAAGCAACGGAAATCTCACCGGAATTGAAAACGGCAACTGCGACGGTGAGGCAGCTTTGCTGCTCACCCCGCAACCCTACAAAAGCGGAGATTGGGCTAAGCGAAATTGAAACCTTGCTTATACTATTTTCTAACCGCTGACAGAAATGCCTCCATGTTCTCCGTTGAGACATCTTGAGGTATGCCGCCGCCGCAGGACATAACAATCCGGCTCTTATCTTCAACCGAATCAAGGGCGGCTTTGACGCTGTTACGCACATCCTCAGGTGTACCTATGCTCAAAACATCACGTGGAGGTATATTGCCTAGCAGCGTGACTTTATTATTCGTGAGCTTCTTCATCTGGTCTAAACCGTGTTCGAAGCTGAAATTGAAAAAGTTTATGCCAATTTCCTCAAGATACGGTGCGCAAACTAAACCGGGGGCGTCATTATGGAAAAACTTGACGGTAACATCGAGCGACTGGTAAATACGCTTAAGATACGGAAGTGCGGACTGCCTGAAATCTTCATCTCCCATGAAACCGACGATATCATCGAGAATAAATATACCATCAATTGAACGGATTGTTTCTATCTGAAGTTTGAGCCAGTCGATGATGAAATCCGTCACAATATCAAGCAGTGTTTTGATCTCGTTCGGGTCGGTTCGAATAGCCATTAAAAATTCAGTCGTCCCCATAAGAAAGGAAGCTATATTCAACGGCCCGCGTGCAACCGCAAACCTGATAGCGTGTCCCTCCTGTTCGATTCGGCCCTGGTAATGCTTTAGACGATGGAGGACAAAAGGCAGCAGGCCGTCTGTTGTCGGGTCCGGTTTACTGATGTTGCTGATACCGGCAATGTCCCTGATGATTTTATCCGCAAAGGGCAGGTCATTTTCATGCCAGGTGCATTTCGAGCCGAACGCCGATGGCTCTGTGCACATGCCGAATTCGGACCAGAAACCCGGAAGGAACATTATATCAGGAAACTGCTCGATGGCTTTGATATTTGTATCGAACCATATCTGCTCATTAGTAAAATAATCAAGGGTTGATATCCCTGCCCAGCCAGGCAGCCAGGGACTATCAGCAACAAATCCCACTGGCAGAGGGTCAAATACTTCGCCTTTTATTACGCTTACTAATTGTTCCCATTGCTCGTTAGTCATTGTTTTCTTACTCCTGTTTAAATCTGAATTTTCCCAATCATTCAAAGGTCAAAAATTTCCAGCCACCGTTCCGTTTCACCTTCGCTAAGACCTTCGCGTTTTTCACGCGGTTCTTTTACCCTGGTTTTGCGGCTTAATTGCTTTTGGACATTATCCCAGAAAACCTGTGATTTTACAACTGTTGCTTTTCTTCTTCTGGCTGCGTCTCGCAGCCTTCTGTCACTGCTGACAATTGTCAGTCTCCTCGGTGCGGTGCTCGCTTTTATCTTATCTTCGATTACCGTGTCGGCGTCACTTCGCAGGCCGGAGAAAAAAACCTCCAGATTGCTTATATTATCGAATCCGCCTTTGTCCCGGGGCCCCGTGCCGTCGAAAACAACCTCACCATTTTCATTAATCTGTCTCAAATACTCGCTTATAATCCGGCACAACTGAACATCAGTGATTGCCCCGAAGTCCTCACTTGCCTTTTGAATAAAATGCAGCAGATTATAACCATCAACAATAAACGGCATCTATCAGTCATCCACAGAAAATCTTATCTCGCCGCCGACGATTGTCTTTTCAACCCTGCCTTTGACGGCCCAGCCGTTATAGGGACAGTTTCTGCTTTTGGAGCGGAACTTATTTACGTCTATTACATACTCAGCACCCGGGTCAATAATAGTAACATCGCCCTGTCTGCCTTTGCCAAGTGTGCCTTTATCAACACCAATTATTTTCGCTGGCCTCACTGTCATCAATTCAATAAGTTTCGGCCAATCCAAAATCCCCGGCTCGATAAGCGCCTTAACATAAAGGGCCAAAGCACATTCCAAACTTGCTATGCCGAAAGGTGCGGTTAAAAATTCCAGTTCCTTCTCGCTTTTCAAATGCGGCGCATGGTCGGTCACCAAAGCATCGACCAGACCTTCGGCAATTGCCTCTTTCAATGCCTCAACGTCTCTGGCTGTTCGCAGCGGAGGGTTGACTTTGTAATTGGTGTCATATTCGGCGCAACACTGCTCGGTAAAAAGCAAATGATGCGGCGTTACCTCACAGGTAATCGGTAAAGAATCCTTTTTAGCAGCTTTTATTAGTTCTACTGAATTAGCTGTCGATATATGCTGAGCGTGATAGCGAATCTGGCCGGGGCGGATTTTCTTAACAAGCTGAATGTCCCGCCAAAGCATCGACTCCTCAGCCAATGGGTCAATCCCCGGTAATCCCAGTATGGTCGAATAGTAACCGGAATTCATCACACCATTGCCGCCGAAACCATTATCCTGACAATGCTGCGCTATTACTACGTTGAACATAGCGGCATATTTCAATGCCCGCAGCATAACCGACGGGTCCTGAACGCCGTTGCCGTCATCGGTAAAACCAACGGCGCCGGCCTCAGCCATAAACCCCATCTCCGCAAGCTCTACTCCCTCAAGACCTTTGGTGATGGCACCCATTGTATAAACGTGCGTCTTCCTCGTCTGGCGTGCCTTTCGGTGAACGTACTCGACGTCGGTTTCGTTTTCTATAGGCGGCTTCGTATTCGGCATACAAACAACCGAAGTAAAACCGGCCGCCACCGCTGCTGCCGAACCGCTCGCTATCGTCTCTTCTTCTTCGTCACCCGGCTCACGGAAATGAACGTGAATATCAATCAGGCCGGGTACTACCAGCTTACCCGCAGCATCAACAACCGTCTCCGCGGTTTTTCCGATTTTACCGACCTCCGCGATGTCACCATCGACAATAAGGATATCGCATTTTTTATCGATGCCGTTCGCGGGGTCTATTACCCTTCCGTTTTTTATCAATAGTTCACTCATATCAACCGCAAATAATCATCATTGCATTGCTGCTGCCTGGTTAACCAGGAACAGAACTGCCATTCTCACAGCCAGACCGTTTCTAACCTGTTCGAGGATAACACTGTTCGAGCCGTCGGCTACCCCGCTTTCCATCTCCAGCCCCCTGTTAATCGGCCCGGGGTGCATAACTAAAATATCAGGTTTCGCTTTTTTCATACGCTCCACCGTCAGGCCGAAATAATGCGAGTATTCCCGCACCGACGGAAAAGGATTGCCGCCGAGCCGTTCAAACTGAATCCGGAGCATATTTATCACGTCAACTTTTTCGATGACCTCGTCGAGCGAATAGCTCACGCCGACCGGCAGTTTGTCAACCTGCGCCGGCATAAGCGTCGGCGGGCCGACGAATATGACCTCGGCGCCGAGTTTCGTCATCGCCCACATACAGCTTCTCGCAACTCGCGAATGTGCGATATCGCCGACAATCGCTATTTTCAAACCTGCGAGAGTGCCTTTAATCTTGCGAATGGTATAAACGTCCAAAAGACCCTGTGTGGGGTGCTCGCAGAAACCGTCCCCTGCGTTTATCACACAAGCGTTAATATTCCTGCTCAAAAATTTCGGTGCACCGGCGGCAC
>CAIYOL010000093.1 GCA_903927855.1 uncultured Planctomycetota bacterium | reverse complement strand
TGGTCATATGCAGAGGAATTTTGGAACGCCTGCCTAGAGCGATTTTTTGCAGTTTGTTCAAATCTTTCGTGTAATCGCCCGGAGTAATGCTGATGCCGAAGTTTTTGCCGGCGAAATAAGTATTCGATATGGTGAAGTAGCCTTTCGGCGGCTTGAAAGTCTTATCAACCTGGGAATTGCCCCAGTAGAGGTTCTTGCAGGTCTCGACCGCATAAGGCTCGAGACAAAGACCGCCGCACTGTAATCTTGTGATTTGCTCGATGCCGCTGGGGGTTATCATTGCGCCGCGCCTGGTAAATGTCAAAAGCTGGCCGACTTTTTCTTCCAGCGTCATCTTCGCCAGTAGTTTACTTAAAATAGCATCTCTTTTCGCATTGCTTTTCTTCGCCATTTTTTATCTCCTGTTTTATGCTATGGTTTATTCCCATTTACCTTTATTATCAGGCCCGACCCAGAATTCACGCTCTTTTTTCCAGCCAGCCTCGTCGATTTTCAAATCTTTTGTCTTCCACCCCGCTTTAATGCGCCTGGTTAAATCATCGAACCCTTTGTTCCACGTAAGTCCGTCAGGAACGGTAACGTTCATACTTCCAGCAGCGTTTGCGTATCTTAAGCAGGATTCGATAGAGAGTCCGCGGACAAACGCGGAAAGAAATCCCGCAATCGCTGAATCGCCGGAGCCAAGAGCTCCCACAAATTTTTCTTCCTGGTAAACAGGGAACCACAGCTCGCGGTTTGCCCAGTTATCGAGGTCTTTGCAGCCGGCGGCACCAAACTTTTTGAGTCGGTCTTTCTCGCCGGTGCGGATATACAAGCCCCTGTGGCCGCATTTAACCATTGCTACGCCCGCTCCCAGCTTTAACAAATCTTTGCCTAACGTGGAAATGTCTTTAACCGTCATGTGGTCGAGAACGCTGTCCTTCGGACCGAGTTTGGCTTTCTTATCAAGGAATTTGTCCTTATAGAGGAAATAGAATATCTCTTCGGCGCTTGGCACCATAATATCAGACAGCGGCACCCAGTTTTTCATAATCGCCTTCCAGTCGAACTGGTTCGCGTAACTGACATCCGGCAGCGAGAGGTCAAGGACGGTCGTTGTCTCCAAGTCCTTGGTCTTTTTGAGGATTTTTGTCAGCTCTGCGCCGGTGTTTTCATAAAGCTTCTTCATCCACGGAGGATAGCCGAAAAGCATCAGCTTGGACCGTTCCACAATGTCCCAGTCCATATCGTCATAAACAAACGTATCGTTTGCTCCGCAATGATGGAGATAAAAGCGGTCTATGCCGGGGATGCATATCGCAATGGTATACGATGTCGATTCCCCCTTGACCATATGAATGCCTTTGAAATGGCCTTCGTGCTCCTCATACCATTGAAGAATCTGTTTGCCGAAGTCGTCATCGCCGATTTTGCCGATTAGCTCGGTTTTTACGCCCAGGCGTCGTATTGATACGCCGGCGTTCGTTACCGGCCCGCCTCCGACGACGACACAATTGCCCATATTAATCATTTTGCCGGGCACGAGGACGTCTGTCATCTTGTCGACTTTGCCATCGATTGTAAAAGCCGGTATTAAGTCAAGGCAGGTATGCCCTGCCGCTACGATTTCAATATCTTTCTTTTTTGCCACTTTTTAAAGCTCCTTATAAAAAAACAAGAATGCGAAATATACCTTATAATTTCTCTATGTCAAGTAAAATTAGAAAGCGTGATACCGCTGTATATTTGCTGATATGACCTAATTGAGGCTGTCCGGAAATTTAGGTTTTCGTATCTGTAGTTTCTGCCTTGCTAATTTGCGTCGGGGTTGTATTCAAACCAGTCGAAATCAGCAGGTTTTGTGCATTTTTGGCCGTTGCCGGTGGCATACATGCCGAAATAAACGCCGGTAAAGCACATTCCATAGTCAAAACCTATCGTTTCGACGGACAAATCTTTCGTCAAGGCCGTGCCTAATACCTGTCGGGAGCCGTCTGCGGACTGACAGGAAAATTCATAAGACAAGGGAGAGGCCTTGATTGACAATATAACGGGGCCGGGCCCGACATCTACATATTTGACTGGTTCGGTTAATTTGCCCTTGACGGTTTTTCTGAAAAGAACCTGGCGTTTGCCGTCCTTCAGCGTAACCGCAATTTCGTAATGATGTCTGTCATCCTGTCGTGCCACAAGGCCGGCTTCCTCGTTTTCGCTGTTAGGGTCAAACTCAAGCCGCGTCGAAGCCACGCAATTAAAATCGGTCTGACGCTGCCCCACAAAAGTCGGCGAATCCTGGTCGCTCATAGTTATCGCAGAACCGTGAAGACGCAAAAATCCCGGCCGTTCAGTCAGCGAATAATCGCTTTCGTTGGGATTCCTAAGGTAGTTCCATTTCAACGCCAGGGTTTTACTATTGAAGTTGTCCTTTGCCGGTTCCTTTGGCCAGGTATGCTGCGGTAAATTCGGTGCAGGCATAGTATATTCTATCGGTTTGTTTTCATTGACCACCGGCCAGCCAACTTTATTGAAAGCAACCGGCGCCAAAAAGGTCTCTCTGCCGATGTGATGAAATCTGCCACCCTGCGGCCGAACTCCGAGACAGACTAACCACCAGCCGTCGGGTGTTTCAGTAATATCTGCGTGCCCGATAACCTGGATAGGATGGTCTGGGAGGTTACGATGTGTTAGGATGGGATTGTTCGGGTCAGATTCGAACGGCCCCCAGGGCGAATCGCTGCGGGCAACGGTTACCCTGTGGTCATAGCTTGTTCCGCCTTCTGAAACCATTAGAAAATACTTGCCGTTTATTTTATACAAATGCGGTCCTTCCACCCAAACACCGCCTGCGCCGCCCCATACTTTTTTCAGCGGGCCTTCGAGTTTGCCCGTTTTCAGATCGAGAGTGGTTTGAGCAATATAGCCGTCGCCTTGGCCTTCGTGACGGGTGTAATAAACTTTGCCATCGTCGTCGAAGAATAACGATGGGTCCATCCCGCTGTTATCCAGCCAGACCGGCTCAGACCATGGGCCTGCAGGGTTTTTGGCGGTAACGTAAAAGTTGCCGCCGGCATCGACATTGGTTGTTATCATATAGAACGTGCCATTATGATAGCGAATCGTGGGTGCATAAACGCCGCCGGAAGACCGCATTTTATCAAGAGGCAGCTGGCTCTTGCGCGTCAGGCAATATCCGATTAGCTGCCAGTGGACAAGGTCTTTGCTGTGCATAACAGGGACGCCCGGAAAATACTCGAACGTGCTGTGCACCGTGTAATAATCGTTGCCTGCCCGGCAGATACTCGGGTCAGGGTAAAAACCCGGAATAACGGGATTCTGGAATGTTTCGGGCTGCTTTGGTGAAGATGAAGCTCGCATACTGGAACCTTTTTGTTTTGTCGAAGCTGTTTTAATAACAGCATAAAAAGCCGGCTTGGGCTGATAATTTCGGTCAAACAAAAGCGGGTAGTTGGTACGTCCCCTCATAGGCCAGTTGTTAAGCCAGCTTGTTTTGTCGTAAACGCCCCACATAGTTACCCGACTGATTTGGTCGGCGTGTTTATGAAAAAGCGAGAAAAGCTCGGCATAACGGTCTGCAAGTTTTTCCTGAACCTGGTTGGGCAGACCGTTAACGTAAGGATTAAACTCTTCGCGTAAGTCAGCTCTGAGTTTAAGGTCCGCCCCCATTTGGCCTAAGGCATTGGGCAGAACGTCGATGCACATCTCAGTTATCATAACCTTGACGCCCAGTGCGGAGACGGCATTGATAAAATCCTCAACGTTTTTGAGTGAAGGGTAATCCGGGGGCAATCGCCATGCCTGAGCCTGCAGGCCGACGCCGTCGAGGCGTATGCCTTTGGACTGGAGGTCTTTCACGAGGCGAATGCAGCCGTCGCGTTTGGCAGGATTTTCGAGGGAGAAATCATTGTAATACAGTTCGGCGTCGGGGTCGGCTTCGTGCGCATATTCGAAGGCCTTGGCAATGTAATCTTCGCCGATAATTGCCAGCCATTTGGTTTTTCGCAACTGCCCGTCATCGTCGAGCACCTCGTTGACAACGTCCCAGCCTTTCACTTTGCCTTTATAATGCCCGACAACGGTTGTGATGTGGTCCTTCATACGCGCAAGTAACGCATCGCGGCTCAGCGGCTGGTTGGCATCGTCCACAAATACCCAGTTAGGCGTCTGCCAGTGCCAGACGAGGGTGTGGCCGACGATGAACATATTGTTTTTTAGGCCGAAGTCCACGAAACGGTCAGATGCTGAGAAATCGTATTTGTTCGGCTCCGGGTGGATATGCATCCACTTCATAACGTTTTCAGCCGTGATGGTACTGAAGTGTTTCTCGGCAATAGCGGCGGCATTTGGGTCTTTGCCGCTGACCATATCGTCGTTCAGTGCGCCGCCGATAAGAAAATCATTCTTGAAGGCGTCTTTAAGGGCGGGCTGCTGAGCGCTGCAGCCCGCAAAACAAACAGCTAACAGCACGGCCGAACAGAAAAATACGCTTATCGCCGATTTCGGCAGCTTCACGCTTAGACTCCTTCGTAATGCTTGCGGCGTTCGATTAACTCCTGCGTCATCTGCAATTCCGTATGCTTGGTGATCCTATAGAAGAGAAGTATGGCGACGCCGATAAAGAAAGGTATAGCCGGTATAATACTCATCATCCAGCTAATTCCTTTAAGGGCAAAATCCGTTTGTGGCTGGTTTGCGATGTACCCATAGTAGGCCAGCAGCCATGCTGTTAATGCCCCGCCTAAGGTAAGTCCCATTTTCAGCCCGAATGTCGTCGCCGAGAAAGTTATACCTGTTGCCCGCCGTCCGGTTTTCCATTCGCCGTAGTCCGCCACGTCAGCAATCATCGCCCACAGCATCGGTATCGTCGGGGCGTAACAGGCTGAATACAAAGCGTTGAAAACAAACATGAGGACGATTGCGTTACGCGGCAGAAAGATGAATGCGGATGCGAAAACAGCTGAAAGGAACAGGCACACAAGGAAGGTGTTGCGTTTTCCGAATCGAATCGAAAGCGGCTTGGCAAGAAGAATGCATGGAAGCGTAACTCCCATTCCCAGCATATTGAACTTGCCCAGAAGGTCTTCCCGTACCACGTAATACTTGAAATAATAAGGCGTCATAGATCCTCGCATTGCAAGGAAGATAAATACAAAAATGGTCAAGAATACTATTGCCAGCCACGCCGGATTACGTAACAGGTCTAATATGTCCAGTTTCAATGTCGTTTTCTGCTTCGGGGAAGGCTTGACTCGTTCTTTAGTAGTAAAGAAGGTGATAAAGAAGAATACCACGGCCAGACTGCAGAAAATCACCATTGTCGTTTGAAAACCTTTGGCATCGTTGCCTTTGCCGAAGTGTTTGACCAGATCCATGGCGAAACTCTGCACCACAAACGAAGCGAGCATCGCGAAGATAAAACGATACTGCGCCAGGCTCGTTCGTTCTACTGAGTCGCCCGTCAAAACGCCAGTTAGTGAACAGTACGGAACGTTGTTAACGGTATATATCATCATCATAGCGTTGTAGGTTATAAGAGCGTATATGATTTTGCCTGTTGCGCTGAGATTCGGTGCTGTAAACATAAGAACTCCAATGACACCGAAGGGAATTGCGCTTATTAATACCCACGGACGAAACTTGCCCCATCGCGTTTTGGTCCGGTCGGCTATTGCCCCCATCATCGGGTCGTTGACCGCATCCCAAATCCTTGTCACCACAAATATCCAGGCAATTGATGCCGGTGCAATTAACAAAACGTCCGTGTAGAATAACGTCAGGAACATCATCACCGTCTGGAAGATGAAGTTGGCGGCGCAGTCACCGAGACTGTAGCCGATTTTTTCTACTATGGAGAGTTTTTGCGTCTGGTCCTGCATAGATTGCTCCTTCCCTTTAAATGCTGGTTTACCCCGCAGGGCAGTTTCCTACGCCCTGAACGGCCTTATTGCCGACCCATAATAACTGTAACATTATGAGCTTTTCCATTAGAAATGGTACATATACAGGAAAGTCCGGACTCACGCAACATTTTTTTTCTGCGGATTGTGCCTGGTTACGGGGCGCGCACGGAAGGCCTTTTCAGCAAAAGCAGGATTGTTGCTGGTGCGGCCGGTGTATCTTTTCCCTGTTTTCTGCTACCAGTTAGGTGTGCAGTTCGAATCCTCGGGGTTATTACACCATAGCCACTGCGGGGCGAAACGGGCGAAATCAAAGAAGTCAACGTCGCCGTCCGTCGGCGCGAAATCCGCACCGTCACAGTCGTTCAGCACGGCGCAGCCGGTATTCAGCCAGTAGTAGGATATGATTTTGAGGTCATTGGAGTCGACGTAGCAATCACCGTTGAGGTCTGACAGCAAGCCGTAATTGGCGTCCTGAACAGCGTCGCAGTCTGAAAGAATGAGCTCATTTGCCGGGGCCCTGACCACAACAAATCCGATGGCCGTCTGGCGGTTGCCGCTGGTTGAGTGTGTTACACTCGGTACTTCTTCGGCGCCATTCGCATCTTTGTAACCATCAACAGCATCAGCGGAAGTCATTGTAAATTCATTGACCTCCGTAAATGAGTTGTTCATCGTATAGTTGCCTGTGGCGCTGCAGGTTGCTGCGCCGATAACCTTGTCTCCGGGGTTCGTGGCGAGCATCGGGGTTGTCAGCAGAGTGCCGGTCGTTATTTCATCGCTGGCTGTTGCTCCCGTAAGAGCCGACTGATCAACATTCGAAAGTAATACGCTGCCGTATGCGGTAGTCGCCGGTGCGGTGCTCCATGTGGGGGTGAAGGTGGCAGTAGTTGCTGCATTAATGTCCGCTTCGTTAAGGATAAACGCCGCGGTGTATGTTCGTGTGGAACCTGAGCTTGTTAGTTTTTCAACGACTTTCGTCATCGCTCTTCCGCCATAAGTTACAGAGGTCAGGCTTGTAGCGGCAGTGGAATTATGCCTAGCATGCGCGATAAAGACCAAAGCTCGGTTGGTGCCCGACTCCTTTGCGTGAGTCGTGCCCGTCACCCACGAGCCGAGCGTCCCAACGTCTGAAGTATACCTTTTGAGCACGAATTGCGCAGGTGTCTGGCCGGGCTCCAGCTCTATTGTGTATATTTCGTTGGGCTCGCCGGTTTTGGAAAGCTTTATCCGATAAGCGCCGTGGAATCCCCTAAAAGATACCTTGCCCGCGCCGTTTGTGGTGTTGGAGTCATTCGTTGTCCATTCTTTCATCAGGGCATTGTATCGCTGGCCTCTTACGGTGAGGTTGTAGCTTGTATCTATTAGATAAGCATCGGCGCGCCACATCTGACCCTGCATGAAGCCCCACATTATTATGCCTTCAACAGAAGGATGGCTGAAGCATATACGGAAGTAGTTCTCAATATTATCGGCCGATACGTTTGCGTCAACGTGCCGGGCGTCGAATTCGGTGGCCCATATCGGCAGGTCCAGTTCCGCCAGCCGCTG
>CAIYOL010000092.1 GCA_903927855.1 uncultured Planctomycetota bacterium | reverse complement strand
TATTATTAACGGTGTTGGCAACGTCGGGATGCAACAAACACCTAGCGCATGGGGTTCGGGATATGCTGCTATACAAATAACATCATCCCTTTCATTATGGTCTGGTGGTAGTGGAGCGGCTTTATCAAGCAATTTGTACTACGACGGTACAAATCGCAAATACTTAATATCCAGTGCATTTGCGCTTGAGTACGCCCAAAACATTAGTTCGGGCGCTCATATATGGTATGTCGCTCCGTCAGGTACGGCGGGCGGCACCGTAACGCTAACCCAAGCCATGTCGATTGCGAGCACGGGCGCGGTGACCATTTCTGCCCCGTCAAGCGGGTCTGCATTAACATCACCAAGCAATGCGCTTACGGCAGTCACAATCACTAACGCGATTCAGACGCCTGCCGCTGCCGCAACCATAGCCAGTGCCGCAACCATCGCGCCGACTGCCTTAATCACGTTTGTATCGGGTACGGTGGCGATTGCTACGATCACAGCTCCGGGTGCTTTCTCGTCCGGCGGTGGCTTCCTGATCCTCATCCCGACCGGAAATTTCACCACGACGACGGTCGGTGGTAACATTGGCCTAGCAAGTACAGCCGTAACTGGCAAGGCTTTATTTATGACTTACGATAAAACAACGGCAAAATGGTATCCCAGTTATTAACTTATTGATTTCCTAGGAGATAGAGATGGCATCGAATAAAATCCTTCGCATGGGGCCAGTTGCTTTAGCCACTGCCGCGACGAACGTAATCAACCCACCGACCCTGACGGGCGGTACGGGCCTTGCGGGTACGAACACCAACACCTACTTAGTGATCCGTCACATCCGCATTGTGAACAAGACGGCGGGTGCTGTCACTTGCTCGTTCTACATCGGTGCGACCGGCGGCTCCGTAGCGGGTACTGAGTTCTTAGGCACCGCGCTATCGGTGGCTGCTAACAGCTACATTGACTGGTACGGCCAGCTGCGTCTTGATCCGGCTGACTTCCTCACAGGCTTGGCCGGTGCAGCGACTTCGCTGACGTTCGAGGCTGAAGGCGAGATCGGTATCGTTTAATGACTAATTTGGCCGCCATGAAATTGCCAGAAGCTAACCTCATCGAACGTGCTATTAAAATGCACGGCGCAGAGGCGTTTGATCGTTTAGAGCAGGAGATGATTTCTGCTCCACAAGTCGAATGTAGCGTTCGTCATATGTTTGCGCCGGGACAGTACATCCGTGAGGTGACTATTCCGGCGGGAACATATGTGGTGTCCCATAAGCACCGACATCCTCATCTCAACGTGTTCCTAAAGGGAAGCGGGACGATGGTGATGTGCGATGGGAGGCATCAAGAGTTGGCGGCCCCTATGGTCTTTATCGGACAGCCAGGCCGAAAAGTAGGGTATGTGCGTGAGGATTTAGTCTGGCTCAACGTGTTTAATACCAATGAGACGGATGTGGACACGCTTGAGGATCTGTTTTTTGACAAGTCTGATGTATTTAAGTCGGCTCAATTAGAGCTAACAGCTTCCGAATTGGCACTTTTGGAGTGTGATCGGAACGATTACCAGTTAGCACTGACGCAGCTCGGGACTAACGAAAAACAGGCTCGCACCCTATCTGAGGATGAGGCTGACCTGATTCCATTTCCCACAGGCACTTATAAGGTCAAGATTGGGAAATCTAAGATTGAAGGACGCGGGCTGATAGCAACCGGCAACATTGCAGCGGGTGAGTTTATTTGCGCGACACGGATCGGTGACAAGCGCACCCCTGCCGGTCGATATACTAATCACTCAGCCACTCCAAATGCTCGGATGATTACGCTTAACGGC
>CAIYOL010000091.1 GCA_903927855.1 uncultured Planctomycetota bacterium | reverse complement strand
TACAAACAATATCTTAAAGGAGAAACACTATGACTAAGAAAACCCTTATCAACTTTCTACTTATCGCCTCATATATAGCCATTACTTTTTTTATAGGCTGCATACCGGAAGACTCACTGCAATGGTCCTTAGACGGCTCCAAAGGCATTTATAGTAAAAACGGCGCGTTATTTCTTGTTGACGGCAATAGCGGCTCTCTTACACAGGTCGCATCCAAGGAAACCACCACACTCTGGCCCGCCATATCGCCCGACGGCTCTTTGTTCGCATACGGCCAAATCATCAAAGTAGAAGATTTTAACAGCTCCTTTAAGCTTCTTCCGCCTGTCGAGGTCAAAGAAATCAAAGCCCACGCAGAAACTCTCGGACAAAAAATCCTTGCCGATGGAATCAAAGATGGTAACCTTCCCTCCCTTGAAGGTTACTCCAACGAACAGCACATTGCCTGGGTCGACCGGTATCTAATTGAAAAAGCCGATAAGCAGCTTACACAGAAAATCGGCCCGGAGATAATTAAAAAAATCAAAGAAAAAGAACTCCCCTACTACCAGCTTGTTCTCGCTGCTGCGGCGGACCCGAACAATAAAAAAATCCTCGCGACAAGCTCTCGACAGCTCTGGAGGTCGCGATTCTCGCCCGATGCCAAACTTATCGCATGGGTCGTTGATAACATTGCGGGTAAAACATTTGACGCCGGCTTCGACCTTTACGTCGCAGCGATGTCCGAAAAAACGCCTGTCTTCGTCGCACCGGCAATAGCAATTGGTTATGACTTCCGACCAGATTCCCGCGCAATCGCATATATGAAGCCGGAAGTCGAAAACTTCGACAAAGATAAATCTGTCCTCGGCTCACTCGTCGAGCAAACAATCATCGACCCCAATGGAAAACTTTTTGCTGCCCCTGCTAATCTCGACGGCAACACACCTCCGGCAGTACGTACCTGCACCGGTACTGTAAAAGAGTTCGCCGGAATCTTGTACTGCTCATGGATGTATATCTCATACGCAGGCGACAGCCGCATCTTTTTCTCCTCTTCAAAAATGACACTGCCTTCCAGCAAACTTGACTCAGAAAAACAGACCATCTTCTGCCTTGATACGGTTACCGGAGCTGTTAGTGAAATCCTTCCGCAAATCACCATCGATTTCACGCAGGGTAATTCTAATCTCTTTGCCCTTTCGCACGACGGCCAAAAAATTCTCCTGCACGGTAAGAAAAACACACTCGGCATTTATGCCCTTGGCGGCGACCTCAATCTTTCAAAACTCCTCATCGAGGATAATGAATCATTTGGGGATGACGCACCGCCAAAGCTTGTCGCACAATGGAAAGGCCCTGACTGGGTTTCCTGCCTTGTCTCGGAAAAATCTCATTATCTCACCGAAGACCCGAATACACCTCATCAAAGAAAAGAGATTGTTATCCTCGATACTAATGGAAAACTCATACAGGTGCTCAGTAAAGACTGGCCCGACGAACTGCTCGATTACTGATTGCCGAGTTTTTGGCGGATAATTGTTAGTCTTTTGTCTCGGTGGAAAGGGTTGAGACGGTTCCGATGGCGTCGGCGACTGCGGGGATGATACCTTTGCGGACGTAGACGGGTTTAATCAGTTTGCTGATTTGGAGAAGTTTTCTGGAGAATAGTACCGCTACCAGCAGGCACAGGGCTCCGCAGAACTGGACCGTCATCGGGGCACCAATACTATGAGCGGCGGTACCTACAAGGAGACCGCCGAAGGGAGCCATTCCGATGAATGACATCGTATAGAGACTCATTATTCTGCCTCTTTTACTGTCATCGACTATGGACTGCAGCAGTGTATTGAGTGCGACTATGAGGGACATCAGGCCGAAGCCGGCGAGCGTCATCATTATCATAGAAAACCACAGCGTTCTCGATATCGAGAAGATGATGGCGCCGATAGCGAAGATGCACATTGAGGACAGGATGATTTTGCTGAGGCGGGTAACATTTTTTTGGGAAGCGAGGAACAGCGCACCTGTAATCGCACCAACACCGGAAGCAGCCATAAGGAAGCCGAGAGTTTTAGAATCACCGGCGAGGATGTCTCTTGCGAAGACAGGCATGAGGACGGAGTAAGGCATAGCAACGAGGCCGACGAAGACCAGCAGGATTAGGACTACTTTTATAGGGACGAAGCCGAAGGCGTACCCGATGCCGTCTTTGAGACCCGTGATGATGGAGCCATCGTGACGGGGAATGTTAAGGGGTTTTATTTTCATAACGGCAAAGGCAAGCAGAACAGGGATGAAACTGACGGCGTTTATTAGAAAACAGACGCCTTCACTGGCAAAGGCAATGAGCAGACCGGCGATTGTAGGACCGATGAGCCGGGCGCCGTTGAAGATGAGGGAGTTGAGGGCGATTGCGTTCGGCAGGTCGTCGGGGGTATCAACAAGCTCGCGGACAAATGCTTGGCGGGTGGGCATATCGAAACCATTGATTGTTCCAAGCAATAAGCTTAGGACGATGATATGCCAAGGCTGGATTACGCCGGTCATTGCCAGAACGGTAACGGCGATGGCCTGTAGCATAGAGAGGAACTGGGTGACAATGAGGATTTTTTTTCTGTCGAACTTGTCGGCGATGACGCCGCCGAAGGGGGCAGCGAAGAAGACGGGGATGCCGCTGGAGAAGCTGACGATGCCGAGGAAAAAGATAGAACTCGTGAGCCGGTAGGCCAGCCAACTCATAGCGACGCTCTGCATCCAGGTGCC
>CAIYOL010000090.1 GCA_903927855.1 uncultured Planctomycetota bacterium | reverse complement strand
CGACAAGTGCTGCATCAACCGTCACCAGAATCATCGACGTATTTCCTGTTAACCAGCAGGAGCAAATGCGCATCCAGTTGAGCAGCAACCTCATTGCGGTCTTGAGCCAGGCGCTTTGCCCATTAGCCACGGGTAAAGGCCGAATCGCGGCTTATGAATTTATGGTAGTTACGCCCGCTATTGCGAACCTTATCCGCGAAAGCAAGACCTACCGTATTGATTCCAGCATCCAAACCGGCAGAAAACTTGGTATGCAGCTTCTCGATGACCATTTGTGGCAATTATATGAATCGGGTAAGATTACGATGGCTGAGATGCTCGATAAGGCCCGGTCGCCCGGCGATTTACATGATAAGGCAATGGCACGCCTCAAGACCCTCAAGCCACACGAGAGACCTCATGAAGAAGAAGATGATTTTGGGCCTATCCTGCGAACGTAATGTCTTATGGTTCTTGATGTTACGGCGGTTTCGGAGTATATGACTCAGCCGGCGGCGATTTTGCGGGGGATACATCCGTTAATGTGGTTATCTTATGCGTGGCAGGGGGCATAAGTTTAGGTTTGCGAGATATGATTTTTAAGACACAGACAAGGTTTATGGGACTTAAAATCTGTCTCATTAACCGTATGTCCAATTGCTAATTCCTTGACAGAACATAAATTATGAGCATATAATAGAGAGTGTTGGCAAGACACACGTAAAGGGATGAGTTTATGGAAAAAATGCCGCCAATAGAACAATTACGAGGCAGACCCATCGGCCGAGTACTTATGAAGATGGGGTTGCTAACCCGCGAAAATATCCACCAGTGTCTCGAAATCCAGAAAACGCGACAAAAAGAAGGGCATAAGACCGTCCCGATAGGGGAGATTTTTGTTGAGCTTGGGCTTGTAGATGAGAAGCAGTTGCATATCGCTCTGGCTGCCCAGAGAGGACTGGAATTTATAAATCTCGGCGAAATGGATGTTCCGCCGAGCGTCCTGGAAAAGCTTTCGTCCCAGATAGCTAAGACATACCGCGTTTTGCCTATTGAATTCAAGGCGGACACAAACGAGTTGGTGGTGGCGGTTGACAAGGCGGACAGCTTCCGCGCCACAGACGACTTGAGCACGCTGCTCGGTCTGAAAGTGACCGCGAAAATCGTTGACACAAAGGCGCTTGATGCGGCAATTACGAAATATTATCAACAGAAGGATGAGGGAGAGGGAATAAACGAGCTTATCAATGAGATTCAGGAAGACGGATTCCTTGCTGAGTTCGAGGGGCGTAACCAGAGTATCGACCTCGATGAACTTAAGGAGCTGTCGGAATCGAACCCGGTCAAGAAGCTTCTTAACTTAGTGCTGATGCAGGCCATCAGGGACAAGGCCTCGGACGTACACTTTGAGCCGTTTGAAAACGAATATAAGATGCGATATCGAATCGACGGCGTGCTTTATGAGATGGTTCCCCCGCCTAAGCATATCGCCGCCGCGCTTAGCTCTCGAATAAAAGTTATGGCCAACCTCGATATCGCGGAGCGGCGACTGCCCCAGGACGGTCGAATTTCTCTTACCGTGCAGGGCAACCCCGTTGACCTCCGCGTAAGCGTTCTGCCCACGATGTTCGGGGAAAGCGTCGTGCTTCGTATCCTTGACCGCAGCCAGATGCAACTCGACCTTGCAAAGCTGGGCATCAGAACCGACGAACTGAACATTGTCCGACAGCTCATTCACAAGCCCAACGGCATCATCATCATTACAGGCCCAACGGGCTGCGGCAAAACCACGACACTCTACGCGGCTCTAAACGAGCTTAATGATATCGAGACCAAGGTAATCACTACCGAGGACCCGATTGAATACGATATTGACGGCATCATTCAGGTTCAGATGAAGCCGGACATCGGGGTGACTTTTGCGAAGTGTCTGCGTT
>CAIYOL010000089.1 GCA_903927855.1 uncultured Planctomycetota bacterium | reverse complement strand
GTCTTGAGGCAGTCGGCACTGAGCTACGTCCAGTCCAGCCATTATTTTGATACGCGAAACAATCGCAGCGTGCATCTGATAAGGTGGACGCATCTTTTCATAAAGCTTGCCGTCGACCCTGTATCGGACACGCAGTTTCTTGTCATCCGGCTCTATATGAATATCGGTGGCATTTTCTAGCACAGCGTTGTAAAGGAGGTAATTAACTAATTTAATGACCGGCGATTGGCCTGCCATTTCTTCGAGGTCGCTTATGTCCGCTTTATATCTGTCTATTAATGAAAAGTATTCCAAACCTCTCTCATCTATGATATCGTCGATAACAAAGATATTTGCCGACGGCAGATACGCCTTCAGTGTGGCCTTGATGTCCTTTGCCGTTGCGCAGACTACCTGCACTTTACAACCGCTTATACGTGCTATCTCATCCATTAGAAATACATTTGTTGGCTCGCTCACCGCCACCGTAAGCTCATCTCGGACCTTGAACAGTGGCAGAACAGTATGTTCTTCAAGAAATTCCCTCGGCAAAGTATCGAGCACTTTTGCATCACATATCTTCGGACTAACTTGGGCATAAGGCACATCATACGCCTCAGCAAGCGCCGAGGCTATCTGATTCTCCGTGCAATAATTCATCTCGACCAAAAGCTCGCCAAGCAGCCTGCGATGCCCATTTTCCTTCTGCTCAGCAAGAGCATTTTCAATCTGCTCTTGTGTAACAACACCTCGCTCTAACAGCAATTGACCGAGCTGCATCTTGTTTTCCGCTGCTATCCGACCCATAACCTTTCTCCGTTTGGGGATGGCTTACGCCACTTGGTGTTTCGTATTTCAACTATCAGCAATCAATCGATATTTGTTCTTTACGCGAAACTCTTCACTGCCTCGGTAAGTTCTGCGTAACACTCGAATTTATTTGCGAGCCGGGTAACTTCCAGAACTTTCGTGAGAATTTCATTAAGTCCGGCCAATCTAAGCTGGCAGTTGTTCTCATTGCAGCGATCCTGAACATGCAACAATTGTCCCAATCCGGCACTACCGATAAACCCTAAATCGCTCATATCAAGTACAATGCCGGCCTTGTGTGCGGCAATTATGTCGGCAGTCGTATTTTGGAACAATTCGACAGAATCGCTGTCCCATTCGCCTTGCAGTTCAACAATCGCAATATTATTATAGTCTTGTATTCTAATCTTCATTTGACTAATGTCCCTACAACGGCAGTGCTGTATTCTGATAAATTACCGTTCCCATAAATTTCGGCAAGGCCATCTTGCATAAAATCCCAGAGTTGGTTAATGTCACTGCTGATAAATACTCTCCCTACTTTCTCGTCGAACTGTGTTCCCAACCCCCTCTCTATTTCCGCCCGTGCTTCTCCTACGGTCATCGCACCCCTGTAGGTGCGCTTCGATGTCATTGCATCAAAACTGTCCGCAAGTCCGACAATTTTGCCCACCAGTGGTATCTGCTCGCCTACTAAACCGTTGGGATAACCCTTGCCGTCGATTCGCTCGTGGTGACACAATACACCAGACACAATATCACGCATCTGTTTTATTCCACTTAAAATACCAGCCCCTATCGATGGATGCTTCCTCATGTCGTTCATTTCCTGCTCGGTCAGCTTGCCTTTCTTACGCAACACCGCGTCATTTACCCCCATTTTCCCTATATCGTGTAGTAATCCAGCCAGATAAATCTTATGTATCTCCTCTCCTTTTAACGATTCTTCCCCATCCATTCTCTCGGCAATCCAGCGGGAGATAAATGCAACCCTTTCAGAATGGCCGCGAGTATATGGGTCCTTTGCATCAATACTGCTTGTTAATGCTTTTAACGAACCTATAAATAATTCTTCGAGGTCCTTGAATAGTCTGCCGTTATCAATAAAAATAGCACATCCGTTGGCCACCGAATTAAACAGTTTCGCATCCGTACTATCGAAGTCGGGTTTGTCGATTCTGTTTATCGCGACCATCAGGCCTATCATGGAGTTTTCATTTTCGCCGTAAGGCGTCCCCAAGCGGAGTGCATCCTCCGCCACTCTGCTTCCTTCGGAACAAGGAAAGGTGGCTCCCGTTTTCCCTTTACCCCAAAAAGGCACCACAATAATACTTTTTACGTTCCCCGGCCAATTATATTTGAAATGCGAATCAACTTCGCTGTCCAGCAATGCTTCGTGCCCGCTGTTTATTTCCTCAACTAATCGGTCTTTTAAAATAACAGCCATTCGTTCATTCACATCTATCAACCCCAACCCTGCAGCCAAAACCAGCCTCTTCTCGCCCTCTATGGTCTTTTCCAGCAGTATTGCCATACCCTCGACATCGACAATATCAGCTAAGCTGTCGCAGGCCATCTGAAGAAAAGCAGCATCTGGTTCAGTAACTTTCATATTTGTGCTTAGCTTGTGAAGCAGCACAATTTCCTCGTAGGTTTGCGCCAGTTCATTGCTGACTATGTCAATTTGTTTCTCGGCTTGCCCCGCCGTTTGAAAATGCTCTGCCAAAAGCCCAAGCATCTCGCTCATTATTCGTCCCTCGTTGTTCGTCCCTCCCGCTTCGCCCCCCAGGCGAGGCGAGCTTCGCTCGCTGCCCAAGTCAATCAGTGCTGTTCCAACAGCTTCGCCGTCTGATTTAAGAACAGCAGCTAAAACTTGATTGCCTTCGTCGAATTGGCAAACTTTCGACTCTGTCTCGGCACCACTTCTCTCGTCGCTTTGTTTTAAAACTCGCTGGCTCAACTTTACTAACTGCTCCTCGTCGCTTTTGAATTTGCCTCCGCCGCACAGCAATATCATTTCACTGTCAGCATTACAAACTGCGAAATTTACGCCGAGCTTGTTTATCTTGCCGCCAAACCTTTTCAATTCACGTACCTGTAATGAGCTTACATCTCTTTTAATTGTATCCAACATAGGTTCCTCAAATCCAAAAACACGCCTGTATCTGCAAAACCTGCGCAGGCATCATCATTTATTTTGCATTACCTTCCTCTGGTACAGAATATCCTCGATGCTTCTTAACAGTTCCTTGGGACTGAACGGCTTACTGAGAAGCTCCGATATCTCCAGCTCTTCCTTTTCCTTATCCTCAACAGCAAAACCTCTTGCCGTCAACATAATCACAGGTATATCTTTTGTCGTTTCGTTCTGCCGAAGTTTCCGCACAAGTTCCACTCCTGTCATACCAGGCATCTGAAAATCCGTAACGATAATATCTGGCTTCTCTTCACAAGCCAGAGCAAAAGCATCATCGCCGTTCTCCGCCGATATCACCTCATAGCCGTTATTACGAAGCTTTATAGTTACCACATGAACTATATGTATCTCATCATCCGCAACTAATACTTTTCTTTCTGCCATTACCTTGTCTCCTAAAAGTTCCTCGTATCTCAAACAAGATATGTCTTACACTTTTATCGCCTCCGCAGTCGCCAGGGGCATCTCAAAGCCAAAAATGCTGCCAATACCGGGTTCACTTGTAACGAATACCCTGCCATTGTGAACTTTTTCGACTATTTGTTTAACAAGGTTAAGTCCTAACCCTGTCCCTTCTGCTTGATTCTTATTCGCGTCGACCCTGTAAAATTTATCAAAGATATGTTCTATTTCATCTTTAGGAATTCCGACTCCCGTATCAGTTATGCTGACCCGTGCCAGACCTGCGATTTCGTCAACCTCGGTTTCAATTTTTATCGAGCCTCCACAGGGAGTATATTTAACTGCGTTACTGAGCAGATTAACAATGACCTGCGAAATCATATCCTTATCCGCATACACTTGGTCGAAAACAATCGGCTTTTGTCCGATAATCTCAACGTGCTTCTCTTCAGCGTAACTTCTTATCATTTGCAGCTGCTCTTCTATTAGTATTGTCAGGCTGACAGGTTTCTTTTCTACTTTTATCAGACCAGATTCTATGCGAGAAATATTCAGTATGTCTTCAATCAGCCGATTTAGCCTTTTAGCCTGACTTTGAATCACTGCATAAAATTCTTTTCTTGTCTGCTCGTCGTTCGCTTCTCCGTCAACCAGCATTTCAGAATAGGCGCTGATGGAAGCAAGGGGAGTTTTTAATTCGTGCGAAACGTGATTTACAAAATCGTCTTTCATCTGCGATATTTCTTTCTCACGTGTAACATCGTGCAGCACTGCAACAATCCCGCAAACCTGCTCTTCCTCATCGTAAATACACGAAACAATGCAGTCGAAAATTCTTGACTTGCCCTCGTTTGAAAAAACAATTTCGCGCCTCGTATGTCGCACTTTATTTTGTCTGCTTTGACATAGAAAATCTACAAATTCATTTTCACCAGCCTTCGCTTTTTCACTGCTGACAAGCTCGCTGACAAGTTTGTGCTGCGAACTTTTATAATCAAAATTAAAAAGTCTGCCGGCCGCCTCATTTGCCATCAACAGCTTGTCAAACTCATCAATAACGATAACCGCATCGCGGATACCGTATATAATCGCATCAGTGTTTCCTTTTTGTCTTCGCAGCAGTTGAATCTTAAGTTGCAAGTCCTTGACTTGCTTTTCGAGTTCTTCTATATAACTGCTGTTACCGTCAAAATGTTTATTAATCTCCTCGCTCAGTTCATTTATTATTTTGTTGTTGCTTGGTTTGATGCAACTCGACTGCTTTTCTCCGAGCTGTTGGGTTATGGACGTGATACCCCTGACTAGTCTCAGCCAATGCCATCCAAGCCAAACCACGCCGGCAGCCGCAGCAAAGCAGCACGCCGAAGCAGCAAAAGCATAACCGGCAGAGCACAAACCCTCCCCTGCGCCGGAGTAATACAATCCGGCAAAGCCTGCTGCGAATAAACTGCCCGCAGCGACACTTGTGACTATAACATATAAGCTTCTTACCGATTTCAAAATCACATCTCCGATTTTTCTTTAATCTTCAGCCGTAAATCCCAAATCCTTCACATCTTTTTCTCCGCACCTTATAAACACCGTGTTTCCTTCAATCTCAGCAACTTCACATTCATACGTATTGATTCCGTCTCCGATAAACAATTTATCTCCCACCGACAGCAGCTTATCATTAATAAAAGCCCGGGGATTTTCGCCCAGCATTATTGTTTCCAGCTTCAGTTTTTCTGCAACCCGCTTGGCTGTTTCTTCACCGCCGTTTCTTGAAACAACACTAACTTTTTCAATACTGCCTGATTTCCCTTCTCCGCCTCTCATAAAATCCCGCCAGTCGCTCACAATAAAAAAGTCTCTGGCAAGTACATCATTACGGCCTTCGACTTTCGGCAATTCTATAAAAGATATCTTTAATTTCGAATTCATCTGCCCCCCAGTTACCTCTTGTGCTACTACTGCCGCGCTGGTGCTCTGCGGCCCATTTCTCCCAAGCACTCTGACCCACATGAAGACCATTACTGCGAGTAAACACACCGCTATAATGGTTTTTTCCTTCTCCGCTGCCAACCGACTAAAAATCCTGTTGCTTCTATTACCGCTGTTCTTCAGGTTCTGCTTCATACCTTCTTATATCTCTTTTTGAGTCTAATTTTTCCTATCCTTGTCCGGCCTCTGCTCTGTAATAAATAACCGCATTCGTCTGCATAATCACTTCGCCGTTGAAATCACCGTCATTCACAAGCTTTACATGTTCGATGCGAACCAGCCTGTCCAATCCTTGCACGCATCTATAAAATTCGAATATCTGCGACAGCCTGCCTTTACACTGCATACTTACTGGTATGCAGTTCAACTCTCCTGCTCTTATTTCCTCGCCAATCTGAATCACCTGTCCCTGAAGATTATGCTCATTCATCAAGTTGGCGATTTTTTGCAAAAACTCGCCAAGCTCTCTTCGCGCAGGTATTTGTCGCTCATAATTTTCAACTTCCGTTCGCAGTTGCTGCAGTTGTTCCTTGATTGCCGGTATCTGCTGACTTTCAGCCGAGGTCTTTGAAATAGCAAGCATCTGCGATGCGTGGGCTTGCCTGAGAGAGTTCACTCTTTTTTGCAAAGGCAGATACCTGAGCAGCACAAATCCGCAAATTATCACTGCCGCTGCTGCACATATCACTATTTGTTGTCTTTCTCGAAATAGCATCACAGACCTGCCGCCTTTCTTTTTTGTGCCCCTTTTGCAAAATAAGGTTCCTCTTGCCGATAATTCGCCAGATTGCAGCTTATCTTGAACTCACTCACCTGAAATTTTTCTCCCCCTGCACTAGCTGCTGTTTTCATCTCCTTGTTCCGCGTAAACAATGGTACGACCTGGCAAAAATATGGCGAGTCTTCCAGCTTGCATATCAATGCCGCTACATCGCTTGCATCTGACGCAACACCATTTATCAACACCTTAAATCTAACGTCACCAAGTGGCGGCGACTCTTTACCGCTAAAATTATCACCGACCATTTTAACTGTAGAGCAGTTGTTTGGTTTCGCTTCCTGCTCGCCTCCGAACTTCTCGGCGACGAATTCAACTTCGCTCAATACTGTCTTTCTATCAACCAAAAAGCTGATCTCAGCCAAAACATTTGCAACGTCAATTTTGGAATCTATTTCTTCTATGGTTCTCGCTTTTTCCTGCAAATGTGCCGCTTCGTCTCTAATCGCGGCAATTTCTTGTGCTGCCCTTTCTGCGCTCGCCGATTTCGATTCCGCCAAAGCAAGTTCTGCTGCAGTTTTTGAAAGTGAACGCGTCGCGATAAAACTCCACATCACCATCGCTAAAAATATGCCCCCTATGCCGACATACTGCGTGCGATAACTAATCTGCCGTTGTCTGTCGCTTTTGTACCATGTTGGAAGAAAATCAATTTCCTTCATAATTATCGCTGGCCTTCCCAGCCCTTAAGACCGAGCCCCACTGCTACCGACCACTCACAAAGTAATCGCCTGTTATTATCAAATCTTACATTTGAAATATCTAAGCCTTTCAACGGCTGAGCAACCTCAACCTTAGCGGTCAGGTGCCGTCTCAAAACATCCAGCAAAATTCTTTCGTATGCTTCTCCCCCGGAAAAAACCGCTCGCCCAACAAGCTCGCCCCTGAATGTCACCGTATAATATCTCAAACACAGCGATATCTCTTTTGCCAGATCTTCAGCTGCTGCTCCGATTGCATCAACCATTACCTGTTGCGTCGATGTATCGAGAGCATTCCCATCTTGCCCTGCTTGCAGAACCGAAACCGCTCTGTCATCCCTCGGCGGGCTCGACTTCGACACACTGATGCCTGCCGCCTTTGCCGAACTTTCCATCTGCAGCTTCTCTCGCAGTATCTCAGCTTTGTCAATGCTAACCCCTAATTTCGATGCGATTTCACGATTAAATTTTTCTCCGCCAATCGGTATCTGCTTGATGAAACTAATTTCTCCTCCGCGTCCAAATACCACCGTAGTGAACTGGCTGCCAACATCCACGAAAACAACCGTCTGGTCTTTATCCTCCTCACGCCGCCGTGACTTCTCAAAACTTCTGAACAATGCACAGGGAACCGTATCTATGGCCACAGGTTCAAGCTGCGCCTCTTCGAGCATCGCAATATGGCTTCTTATTGTTTCATCGGATGCGGCAAACAATATCAGCTCATTCTTAATATCACCGCCATCCTGAACATTCCCGGCAACCAAATAGTTAACTACGTCCTCCTTCGGGTCTAATCCGAAACGTCGACCGGCTTCTTTTTTCAATGCATGCTCAATTTCGTCTGCTACCGTCTCGGCCAATCGCAAACTCGTCATTCTCAACTTGTCATTCGGTAAACACGAGACAACATTTCGCCCGCGAAACTTACCCTTCGCCAGCATTTGCTTTATAGCAGAAATAACAAAGCTCCTTCTTGCTTCTTCATCGCCGTTAATACCAGCCTCAACACGGACCTTATCCGCTGCAAGGATACTTATTTGTTCCCCATTCATTGCCAGCTGAATCATCTTGATAGAGTTGTGACCTATGTCCAATCCTATCGGCCGCAGATCTCGTGTTTTCAGTTTCCAACCTATCATTTACGATTTCCTTCCCACCTATCCATAGTCGAGATAAACCCTTACCGCAACTATCACCGCTACAGACAAAATCTCTACCACCGCATCCCGCCAGCAAATCATATCCAGGTTTCTGACTGCAACAGTAATAAGGCCTCCGAAGCCAGCG
>CAIYOL010000088.1 GCA_903927855.1 uncultured Planctomycetota bacterium | reverse complement strand
ACGAGGTAAAGCTGGAGGAACCTGATCGGGAAGGTAGTAGGTCAATCTAGGTCAATCACGAACGAGAGGAGGTTGCTGGCTCGAAAGCACTGATACTGAGAGCTGTTGCCTTGCAATTTCAGCGTTTTGCATAAGCTGCCTCTTAATATCATTATTACTTACCGCTCCGGCCAATTTGGTGAGTACAGCTTCCAGACCTGGGAGGTTAGATTTGCCCCTCTCTCCCAGGGCAGAAATAACATTCTCAAGCTTAGTTTGGGTATGTTCGAGAGCGCGTGCGGCATGCTCTAAATTGCTATCTGGAATACGTTGCACGCTTTCCCGGGTGAGACCACCAAACATTTGTGCAAAATTCTCTACAGCTTCAGGACTGCTCATATAACCATTGCCTTTACCATCCTCATCTATGCTGTTGTTTACACCCTTATAATCTTTGCTCCTTGCGTCTAGGTGATCTTTTGCCTCTATTCTTTTTGACCTTATTACTTTTTGATCCTCTTCAACACTGGGTTTAGTGGCCCTAACTTTCCCGTCGGCAGGATTAATTCTTAAAGCTCCGGCATATTTAACCGAATTTTGGTTCGCCATATCGGCAACCGAATCCATCATCTGCTCCATATACGCTGAACCAAACCTTTTCTCCAATACTTTCATTCCCTCTTCCACGCCCTTTTCCGTTGCGGGCACTTGCTGGCCCAAACGGGATGAACACATTTTAGCCTGGACGCTCACCAGACCCTCATTGCTATCTGCAGAAGTAGGAATCTCGGACAAACCCATAGCTTTTAAAGCCTCATTTTGTGCATTCACGCCATATAAAGATCCGCGGGCAGTTTGAGACTGTATATAATTCCCCAACTTCATTCTTAACGCGTCCAGCATTGCCGCTTCTTCTGGAGTTATCGTTTTATCTTGTTCTTTTTTTCCTAATTTTCCAATTCGGTCGCCAAGATTTGCGGCTTTTAACCCGGCTTTTTCATAATTTACTACGTTTTCACGGTCTCTGTCTTCCTTGGCGTGTTTGGCTCTAACCTGGTCAACCCTGCTGGTATCGATGTATCCTGTTTTTTCCGATTCTTTCAAAGCTTGCGATTCTGCTACATCAATTTCATTTTTCCTCTCTCTTTGCACTCTTAAAAGTTCCGATTCTGCTTTTCCCTCAACAGCCGCCTTGGCCCGCAGGGCATACTGCCTCTCTGCAAAAGTTCCTACCTCGCCTACTGCCTTGCCTTTATATTCCGCACGCGCTTTATTCTGGGCTTTTTGATACTGACTTTGTGAGTCGTCCTTCGTTTTTTGAGCTTCATTTAATTTTTTCTTTGCATCAGCAATCTCTATCTTCTTTCCCACCGGATCTAAATCGCTTTCCTGTGCCGCTTTTAAATTTTCTTCAGCCTTTTGCAAAGCTGCGGTATTCGCATCTAAAATATTTTTGGTAGACTGAACAACGGCGTTCGCACCGACCTTAGCCGCGATTTCTTCTTCCGTCATTCCTGCCCCCCCCTCTGCCATTCTCGCTCTCTGTTTTTCGAAAGCCGCGGCTTTAACTTCCTTGCCCAGTAGTTCCGCATTTTCCAAACGAATAGCGGCCCGCGTTTTTTCAATACCACCAGTTGCTCCACCAACACCGAGCATTTCGTCCACATTTTTCTTTTGCAATTTTGCCGCCTCCTGCCAATCGGTCGCTCTTTTCATTTTACGGCCTCGGCTTTCAATTAATCCCGCCCCAACCTTACCGAGAGCGCCGCGCCAGCCCTT
>CAIYOL010000087.1 GCA_903927855.1 uncultured Planctomycetota bacterium | reverse complement strand
GCCGCGGTAATTGCTGTAATTTTTGCTGTCTCTATAATCGGTATTAACACAGTTAGAGGAGCCCAGGCTTTAAACACAAACCGTACCGGATATCGAAACACAGCCATCCAGATAAGCAAGGTTGCCGACCCTGACTATCTTGTTATGGGCAATTGGGACAGAGGCGTTCTTTTCGAGCATTACGTCTTCCAGAAATTATTCACGCCACACTTGATTAACTTCGAATGGCTTGACGGCTACTGGGGCAGGGAACAGCAAGGTGAGTCGATTAAAAAGCTACGCCAAGCCATTGCCGCGCACCGACAGATATGGCTGCTCGAAGACCACAGTGTTGCTATGGCAAAGCTGCAGCAAGAAGGCTATAGCATAACCCGATTCGATTCTGCCCAATTCGACCTTGATAGTTCTGCAATTCCAATATATGTAGCAAATGCAAAAAAATAAGACGAGCTGAAACCCAGGAACGAACTTAGTTTTTAGTTTTTTTGGCTTTCCAGAGGCCTAACTGTTTTTCTTTGGCCTGTTTCTCCAAGTAATCGAACTGTTTCATAAACTGGAACGGCTCATATATATAATTATAGGCATAGCCATCCGCGATGAGTTTGGCATTGATTAGAGTGCCATCTTCCAAAAAGACGTATCTTAGAAGCCGGTCGTATTTATCCCTATTTGACTGCATAGGGTCGGGGATTAAATAGACCAACTGGTTTTCCAAGAGCTGCTTAGCATATTGGGCGGCTTCGGGGCCGAAATAATCATCCTGCGGATGATTAGGACGTGCTATCTCAGGGGTATCGATTCCAATCAGCCGAACGGTTACAATTGTTCCCCCAATATCGACTTTGATAGTGTCACCGTCAATTATTTCCACAACAGCGTAAACAGGCGGGGCTTCTTTAGCAGAGGCAGGCCTGGGAGACGGAGGAATTTTGATTTGGTCCGGGGCATTAAGAACAATTTCCGGCCTGCCTTGATAAGCTTTTATCAAGCCGGTGATTTCCAAAGTTTTTCCTTCGTATTGCTGCGGATTGGGAAATTTGTGCGCGTCCTCGCCAAAAATAACAATGCCAAACGGGCAGGTTTTGTAATCCTGGCAAAAGTTCAGAAATACAGTGCCTTTTTGAGAAGTATAAACATGGTCTATTTTGCCAGAGACACAAGCATATTCTCCGACGTGGTTCGGCGCTTCGGTGTAGTCGATGCGTTTGGCGGATTGAGGAAGCGGGTCGGTTTTTGCCAGCAAGATTGCGGCGGCAATCAAAATCGCGGCAACGATAACAGTTATGCGGACTTGATTTTTATAGAAGAAGTTTTTCATATAAGTCCCTCTAAAAAAGCGATAATTCAGCCTATCAGATGAGCAATTTTAACTACGAAAAAGCAGGAAAGACAGAAGAAAATTAACCGCAGAGGTCATCGGGGCAAACAAATAACCCCTGAAGAATTATACGTTTGACAACGCCGGGAAACTTAATAGAATTAGCGTGGTTAAAAATGCTGTTCTGAAAAACGTAAAGGATTACAGAGACAGGAGGTTTTTTATGTCGAATGGACAGGTACACGGGGGAACATCATCAACGGGCTACTTTCGATGGATTATTTGTGCGCTGCTATTTTCCGCAATCGCCCTGAACTACATTGACCGTCAGATTCTCGGCATGCTTAAGCCGATATTGGAGAAAAGTCTTAACTGGAGTGAAACAGATTTCGGCAATATCGTCATTGCTTTTACCTTCGCATACGCGATAAGTTATGCCGGCGCCGGCTGGTTTATAGACCGAGTGGGCGTCAAAGTCGGTTTTGCCCTTGCGGTTGTTCTATGGAGCCTGGCGGAGATGGCCCACGCTTTGAACTGGTATATTCCTGTCGAAGCCAAAATCGGGATGTTCGCAATGTCTGCGACGGCGTTCGGCTTTTGCGTAGCGCGTGCTGTGCTTGGTATAGCAGAAGGAGGCAGCTATCCAGCCCTTAATAAAACCATCAGCGAATGGTTCCCCAAAAAAGAACGAGCATTTGCATTCGGCATTGCCAACTCCGGCACCGCTATCGGCGCCATAGCAGCACCATTACTGATATTGTGGCTTGCCACTGGTTTTAGCTGGCCGATAGCTTTCTTAGTAACAGGTGGTTTGGGCTTGTTCTGGGCTATTTTCTGGCTGCCGCTTTACGCAAACCCACACAAGCATCCACGAATTTCAGCGGCGGAACTTGCTCACATCGACGCCGACCCGCCGGACCCGCCGGGTATAAAAGTCCCGTGGCTTACGTTACTGAAATATCGCCAAACGTGGACGTATATTGTAGGAACAGGTATCAGCGGAACGATATGGTGGTTCTGGCTCTACTGGGGGCCCGATTTTCTGCACAAGCAATACAACGTGGATATAAAAAATCTGGGCTGGCCGATGGTAGTTGTTTATTTGATAACAGGTATAGGAAGTATCACAGGCGGGTACCTATCCGGCTGGTTTATGAAACTGGGATGGTCAATAAACGTCTCCCGCAAGATGGCAATGCTGGCGTGCGCTCTGTGTGTAGTGCCGGTCTTTTTGGCGTCGATTGTCCCTAACCCATGGGTGGGAGTGCTACTGATGGGACTTGCGATGGCAGCACACCAGGGATTTGCCGCAAATCTTTTCACGACCGTTTCGGACACCGCGCCTCGCCAAATAGTAGGTTCAATCGTAGGTCTCGGCGGCACGGCGGCTTGCATCGGTACAATATTTATTGCCAAGCTCATTCCTTACATTCTCGAGAAGACGGGAAAATACCAGATAGTGCTGATTATCGCGTCCTGCGCGTATGTGGTGAATGTGCTGATAATTCACGCAATTAACCCACGGCTGAAATCGATGGAGTTCGCAGTTCCACAGGCATCAGACGCGAAATAAATCTTCTATGACAGACGATTTGACACGTCAGAAAACGACCGCGTTGTCGGTCGGCTGGTCTCGGTGGGGCATTTGTGCGCTGCTATTTTTCGCCACAACCCTCAACTATATCGACCGGCAGGTAATCGGCATTCTTAAGCCGGATTTGGCAAAGCATTTCGGCTGGAACGAAATTGATTACAGCAATATCATCTTCGCCTTTCAAATCGCATACGCTTTCGGTTACGCAGGCGCCGGCCGGCTGATTGACCGCCTAGGCGTCAAGTTAGGGTATGCCCTTGCGGTCCTGGTTTGGAGTTTGGCGGCAATGGCGCACGCCCTGAACTGGTATATCCCTGTCGAGGCCAAATTCTGGATTACGATGATACCAGCAACGGTGCTTGGGTTCAGCGCCGCACGCTTTGCGCTGGGGCTGGCAGAAGGAGGATGTTTCCCCGCATCCGTAAAGTCGGTCAGCGAATGGTTTCCACAAAAGGAACGTGCGCTGGCTTTCGGCATATTCAACGCAGGCAGTAACGTCGGCGCGCTGGCTGCGCCATTATTAGTGCCGTGGCTGACGATCAGGTACGGCTGGCCAGCGGCGTTCATAGTAACCGGCGCATTAGGCTTTGCGTGGCTGGTATTTTGGCAACTGTATTACCAAAGCCCGGAAAAACATCCACGCCTTTCTTCGGCAGAACTGGCTTACATCCGCAGCGACCCGCCCGACCCTGTTGTTAAAATTCCCTGGTCGTCGCTGCTGCGATATCGCCAGACATGGGTATTCGTCGTTGGGATGTTCCTCAGCTCGCCGATATGGTGGTTCTATCTATACTGGATTCCGGATTTTTTGAATAAGCGGCACGGATTGAATTTGATACAGATAGGACCGCCACTGGTAACAATTTACCTGATGACAGACGTCGGGAGTGTCGCGGGCGGCTGGTTTTCTTCATGGCTCATTAAACGCGGCTGGACGGTGAACGCGGCCCGCAAAACGGCAATGCTGGTCTGTGCGTTATGTGTCGTGCCAGTATTCGCGGCATCGAGCGTCTCCAATCTCTGGACGGCCACTTTGCTCGTCGGCTTAGCGGCTTCGGCGCACCAGGGATTTTCAGCAAACCTCTTCACGCTCGTTTCCGACACCGCGCCGCGCAAGGTGGTTAGTTCAATCGTGGGCATCGGCGGTATGGCCGGGGCCATCGGCGGTATGTTTATTGCCAAACTCGCCGGGTATGTTCTGGAGTGGACGGGAGAGTACCGAATATTGTTTATCATAGCGGCCAGCGTATATCTGGTAAACCTGTTTATAATCCACATGATAAACCCCAGGCTGAAACCGATGGAGTTCGTTACGCCGGAGGCGGCGAAAACCTGATACATTCCGCTGAGCAGGTACGCTGTCTATCCACTACAATCAGCTGCTGGATTGTCGCTTGACAATCGCACAGTGGCGCTTTAATATCGTATTCCCTTATTTATAGGAGTGAATATGAAATACTCATTGAAGAATATAAATATATTGTTCGTGCTATGTATTGTGGTTTCAGTTTGTCCAGCAGCCAGCGCCGACGACGGCTACAATCTCTGGATGTCATATAAAAAGCTGGATGACGCAAAGACGCTGAAGGCATACCAACAGGCTTTTTCTTCTATTGTAATAGAGGGACAATCTGAAACGCTCGACATCATTCGAGAGGAAGTGAAAAAGGGGCTGGACGGACTTTTAGGCGTCGATGTACCTGTACGCAACACACTTGATACAGGCGGCGCTCTTGTCATCGGCACGCGGAGGCAATCTCAAATCATACAAAAATTAGACTTGTCTGATAAACTGGCGACTTTAGGGTATGAAGGGTTCCTGATTAAATCAACCAAGATTAACGGCATTCCGACGGTAGTAATCTCTGCAAACGAGGACATAGGTCTTTTGTACGGTTCTTTTCATTTATTGCGGCTTATGCAAACGGGACAATCCTTTAAGAATGTGGACATCTGCTCCAAGCCCAAAATCCAATACAGACTTTTGGACCACTGGGACAAGCTCGATGGTACCATATCGGACCAGCGCGGCTATGCGGGTAAATCATTATGGAAATGGGATGAGCTGCCTGATAAAATAGACCCGCGATATAAAGATTATGCGCGGGCAAATGCCTCGATTGGCATCAATGGTGTGGTCCCGAATAGTGTCAATGCCGACCCCACCATCCTTAAGCCCGAATATCTCAAAAAAGTCGCCAAGCTGGCTGACGTCTTTCGTCCTTACGGCATCAGGGTATTTCTATCGGTCAATTTCTCCTCTCCAATATCGGCCAAGTTTTCTGAGGACGGCAACCGAAAAGGCGGCATAGGTAACCTTAATACCTCCGACCCGTGCGACCCCGAAGTCAGACAATGGTGGAAGGATAAAGCGAAGGAGATATATCAGCTCATTCCTGACTTCGGCGGATTTCTGGTAAAGGCCAGTTCCGAGGGCATGCCCGGCCCGCAACAGCAATATAACAGGACCCACGCTGACGGGGCAAATATGCTGGCTGAAGCCCTGGCTCCTTATGGCGGCATAGTAATGTGGCGGTCATTCGTGTATAACGCAGACGTTGACCCTGACCGTTCGAAACGAGCGTATAAGGAATTTGTCCCCTTCGACGGGAAGTTTAGCCCGAACGTTTTCATTCAAACCAAAAATGGGCCGATTGACTTTCAGCCTCGCGAGCCGCTTAATTCGCTGTTCGGGGCAATGCCCAATACGCCTTTGATGCTGGAATTACAAATTATGCAGGAGTATCTGGGACATTCGAAGCACCTAGTATACTTAGCGCCAATGTGGAAAGAATATCTTGAGTTCGATACTTATGCCAAAGGTCGCGGTTCGACCCTTGCTTCAATTATAGATGGGAGCCTGCACAATTACCAGATGACCGGCATCGCGGGCGTGACGAATATCGGTGACGACAGAAACTGGTGCGGACACCTCTTTGGCCAAGCCAACTGGTATGCGTTCGGCCGCCTGGCATGGGACCACAATTTATCCAGCGAGACGATAGCCAACGAATGGATTCGTATGACGCTGAGCCGGAAGAGCAAAGTTGTCAAGCAAATCCAATCAATGATGATAGGCTCGCGTGAAGCGTGCGTTAATTATATGACGCCGCTCGGTCTGCACCACATTATGCAAGAAGGTTTCCACTATGGGCCGCAGCCGTCGCTCGACAAGAGCGGCAGAGTAGACTGGACGAGTGTGTATTACCATCGTGCGGACGTCAACGGCCTTGGCTTCGACCGAAGCTCAACCGGCAGTAATGCAACAAGTCAATATTTTTCACCAAATGCCGAGATATTCGACAGTCTGAAAAGATGTCCTGAAAAATACCTGCTTTGGTTCCATCACGTAAGTTGGGACCACAAGATGAAGTCGGGCAGGACTTTGTGGAAAGAGTTGTGCCGCAGATATTATAAAGGCGTCGATTATGTAAAAAAGATGGAGCATACGTGGGATGCCATAGAAAAGGACATCGACCCTGAAATATATCTGCACGTTAAGGAGAAATTAGCCACACAGGAAAAAGACGCTGCCATTTGGCGGGATACATGCGTCAGCTATTTTCAGAAATTCAGTAACAGGCCTGTGCCTGCCTATAAGTGATAAGACCATTATTAATCTTTAGTAAACCAAAAAAGTAAGGAGATTCATCATGCGAGCAACCAATTGGACTCAAACTGTTGTGGTAACTACACTTTGCCTGCTTATTTTAAATCTTTCTTCGTGCGTAACCCCCGGAGCAAAACCCGAAGTGAAACACGAAATGAAACAGGAAGTTTCAGTCATTGGCCAGCAGCGTTATGTGGACACTGTCGCCAGTAAAGACAGTTTCGCGCTTGCACAGAAAGACAAACTTGCAACCATTTATGTCGATTCCGGAGACTGGCCCGGCGTCGTTCGCGCCGCCGGTGACCTACAGGCGGATGTTAACCGCGTTACCGGCTTCACTCCGGAAATTACCCAGAAAGAAGCCGATGTCGGTAAAAACGTCGTAATCATAGGAACAATTGGAAAAAACAAACTCATCGACCAGTTAGCCAAAGACGGCAAAATAGATGTGTCGCCAATTTCCGGCAAGTGGGAATCATTTGTAATTACGGTTGTGCCTAAACCAATGCCCGGCGTCGAGAATTCTCTTGTTATCGCAGGCAGTGACAAAAGAGGAACTATTTACGGCATATATGACCTTTCGGCGCAAATTGGAGTATCACCGTGGTACTGGTGGGCGGATGTGCTGGCCGAACATAAAGATAATCTCTTTGTAAAACCGGGCAAATATGTGCAGGGCCCCCCTGCCGTCAAATATCGCGGCATATTCCTTAATGACGAGGGTTTTGCGCTTACGCCGTGGGTTAAAGAAAAATTTGGGGACTACAACAGTAAATTCTACACCAAAGTTTTTGAGCTTTTGCTTCGGCTGAAGGCCAATTACCTCTGGCCGGCGATGTGGAACAACGCCTTCAACGAGGATGACCCGGATAACCCACGTCTTGCCGACGAATACGGTATCGTGATGGGGAATTCCCATCAGGAACCGATGCTTCGGGCGCAGAAAGAGTGGGACAGACGCCACAAGGAGCACTGGAACTATTACACGGACGCCAACACCCTTCAAACATTCTGGCGGGAAGGTATCAGGCGCAACAAGAATTATGAAAGCATCATCTCCATCGGTCTGCGCGGCGCAAATGACACGCCGTTGGTTCCGAATGGGACAGTAGCCCAGTGTATGGCCTTCCTAGAAGAGATTGTGGCCAACCAGCGGAAAATAATAGCCGAGGAGATAAATCCCGATGCGTCCAAAGTGCCGCAGTTATGGTGCCCTTATAAGGAAGCTCAGGAATACTACGAAAAGGGGCTGCGCGTTCCAGATGACGTGACGCTGCTCTGGTGCGACGACAACTGGGGAAATATTCGGCGGCTGCCTACCGAGGAGGAACGCAAAAGAAGCGGCGGAGCAGGCATCTATTATCATTTCGATTTCCACGGCGGACCCCGCTCGTACGAATGGCTCAATACCAGTCCAATTGCCAAAATCCAGGAGCAGATGAACCTTGCCTATAATTACGGTGCTACAAGAATCTGGATTGTCAACGTCGGCGACCTCAAGCCGATGGAATACCCAATCGAATTTTTTATGACCTTCGCCTGGGACCCGCAAAGATGGCCGAAGGAGAAAATATCGGAATTTACCCGGCTGTGGGCACAGCGTGAATTTGGCCCACAATATGCTGACCAGATTGCTGATATCGTGTCTAAGTACACCAAATATAATGCCAGACGCAAGCCCGAACTTCTCGACCCCGGCACGTTCAGCATTGTCAATTATCGTGAGGCAGACACTGTAGTTGCCGATTTTAACGCTATTACGGCCAAAGCCGAACAAATCTATCAAAACCTGCCCGATAGCGCCAAAGACGCCTTTTTCCAGCTTGTTCTCTACCCGACAAAGGCCTGCGCCCAGGTTACCGAGCTTTATACCACTGCGGGCAAAAACAAATTATACGCTGAGCAAAAACGCGCAAGCACCAACGACCTTGCCGCAAAGACCAGGGCTTTATTTGAAGCCGATGCCGAGCTGTCCCAGTATTACAACCGTAAAATGGCTAATGGCAAATGGAACCATATGATGGACACGGCGCATATTGGTTATACATCCTGGAATCCGCCGCCGAAAAATAATATGCCCACAGTCGAGGAAATCAACGTTCCAG
>CAIYOL010000086.1 GCA_903927855.1 uncultured Planctomycetota bacterium | reverse complement strand
GACATAGATGTCCCTGTCCTTAAGGGAATCTCTATGTCAGTTTCGCAGGGCGAGCTTGTCGCGCTGATGGGCGCTTCCGGCTCGGGAAAAAGCACGTTGATGAACATCCTTGGTTGTCTCGACCGGCCCACTTCGGGCGAGTATCTGCTCGAAGGACAGGAAATATCCCTGCTCTCTCCTGACGAGCGCGCTATGCTGAGAAACCGCAGAATAGGTTTTGTGTTCCAGAATTTCAACCTGCTGCCGCGCACCAGCGCACTTGACAATGTAATGATGCCGCTGTCTTACAGCCCTGAACACCTGCCGGAACGTCAGGTTAAACAAAAAGCCGAAGAAATGCTGGGGCTCTTGGGGCTGTCCGACAGAATGAGCTACGAACCGTCAAAGCTCTCCGGCGGCCAGCAGCAGAGGGTCGCCATCGCCCGTGCTTTGATAAACAAACCGTCGATTCTCCTTGCCGATGAGCCGACGGGAAATTTGGATTCACATACCAGCGAGGACATCCTGCGGCTCTTCGGACAGCTTAACCAAACGCAGAATATTACTATTATCATCGTAACTCACGATGCGAACATCGCACATCACGCCGAAAGAATAATACATATCCGCGATGGCGTAATCGACGGCGAAATAAATCCCGAAAGCGTATCCGCCAAAGCCGGAGGTGCCGAATGAAAGTTTACCGCACAACATCTATTGCTCTGCGGGCGCTTCGTCGCAATCCGATGCGCGCCATACTGACCACTTTAGGCATCGTCATCGGCATCGCGGCTGTAATCGTAATGATGGAAATCGGCAGCGGCGCAACTGCCGCCATCCAGAAATCTATCGCCAGTATGGGCTCGAATATGATTATGATTCAGCCCGGCACCGCCGCCAGCGGCGGCGTCAGCTTCGGCGCAGGCTCCGTTATGACCCTCACGCCGCAGGACGCCGACGCCGTTGCTCAGCAATGCCACGACGTCCACGCAGCCGCCCCCGCGGTAACGGCAAGAACCCAGGTTGTTTACGGCAATAAAAACTGGGTGCCATTCTTTGTTGTCGGCACTACTCCTGATTATCTGAAAATACGAAACTGGACCGAACTGGCCGAGGGGGATATGTTCACCGACAGAGATGTTCGCAACACGAACAAGGTCTGTGTCATCGGCCAGACGCTCGCCCGTGAGTTGTTCGAGGGCGCTTCTCCCGTCGGCAAAGAAATACGAATAAAAAATGTGGCCTTCAAGGTGGTCGGCGTCCTGCCCCTCAAGGGTGCGAATATGATGGGTATGGACCAGGACGATATTATTGTGGCCCCCTGGACTGCGATAAAGTATCGTGTCTCAGGAAGTTCGCTTGGCAACGTTAATCAAAGCAGTGCCTCTTCGACAAGCTCGACGGTAAACTCTCTTAAAAATCTTTACCCAAGCAGCCAGCTCAGTTTGTATCCTACACAATCAGCAACGCAGGCCGCCGATACGCCCCAGCCGATTCGATTTATAAATGTCGATGTCATCCTCGCTATGTCCGATTCCACCGAAAACATTCCTGCCGCGGTTAAGCAAATAAACGCCTTATTGCGCGAACGCCACCATCTCCGGCCCGAAGAGCCGGATGACTTCAGCGTTCGTGATATGACTGAAATGATAAAAACTTTTACTACCGCTACATCTTTAATGACTAATCTGCTCCTGGCAGTCGCGCTCATCTCCCTGATTGTCGGCGGTGTCGGCATTATGAATATTATGCTCGTCTCTGTTACTGAACGCACCCGCGAAATCGGATTGCGAATGTCCGTCGGCGCGAGGGCTCGCGATATCCTAAGACAGTTTCTGGTCGAAGCAGTTGTGCTGTGCCTGATAGGCGGGGCTTTGGGAATTACAATCGGCCACGGCGGCGCATTACTGGTCAGGTACTTCAAGCACTGGCCGGTCGAAACTTCCTCGGCCGCTATTGTGGCTGCCGTCCTCGTTTCGGTGAGCGTTGGAATTATTTTTGGTTTTTACCCGGCGTGGAAAGCGTCGCGTCTGGACCCGATTGAGGCTTTGCGTTATGAATAATTTAAACTATTTGCATAAGGAGGATTTCAGTTTTATGCGGCTCTTAAATTATATCTTACTGTGTATATCTGTCTTTTTTCTGACCGGCTGTATGGTCGGCCCAAATTTTAAACCATCCAAAACATCCGTTCCGTCTTCATGGGTTGGCATCGACGGACAAAAGACCGGACCTACGGACATTGTTCGCTGGTGGACCCAATTTAACGACCCGAATTTAACTTCGCTGATTAATAGAGCGGTAACATCCAATCTTGATTTGAAACAGGCCGAATCAAGGCTCCGCCAGGCGCGTGCGGCAAGAAACGTTGTCTCTGCAGGACTATGGCCCACCCTCGACGCCACAGGCTCCTATGCTCACAGCCAGACTGCGGGTTCCGCTAAAACTTCTCCAATGAGACGCAACTTATGGAAGACAGGATTGGATGCCGTTTGGGAGCTGGATATTTTTGGCGGCATCCGCCGTGATGTGGAAGCCTCAGAAGCGGATATTCGGGCCGCCGTCGAAGACCAAAGAGATGTCCTCGTAACCCTTGCCGGCGAGGTCGCACTGAACTACATCGAGCTTCGCGGCTTCCAGCAGGAAATTGTCATTGCCCAAAACAACCTCAAGGCTCAGCAGCATACCGCCGAGCTGACACGGCAGAGGTTCAGCAGCGGATTAGTAGGGGCGCTTGACGTCGCTAATGCCGATGCCCAGGCAGGAACCACCCTCTCGCAGATTCCTGTTCTGGAAACTTCCGCTCAGCAAACCATTTACACCCTGAGCATATTGCTCGGCCAGGAGCCGGCGACTTTATTGGAAGAGTTATCACCGGTTTCCACGATTCCTGTTACTCCGCCTGCCCTGCCGGCCGAACTCCCTTCGGATTTACTTCGACGCCGTCCGGATATTCGCAGGGCAGAAGCCCAAATACACGCCGCTACTGCCCGCATTGGCGTAGCGACCGCGGATTTGTTCCCCAAATTTAATCTCACCGGCTCCGCGGGCTATCAAAGCAACGGCCTCGGCAACTTGGTGAATTCGCATAATAGTTTCTGGTCTGTCGGCCCGTCCGTCGACTGGCAAATATTCAACGCCGGCAGTGTCAGCGCCAACATCGAAGTTCAAAAGGCGCTTACCGAGCAGGCAAGGCTGACTTATCAAAAAGCTGTTCTTACCGCCCTTCAGGATGTTGAAGATGCTCTCATCGCTTACTCTAAAGAGCAGCAGCGCAACAAGGCTCTTCAGGATACTGTCACCGCCAACCGCAAGGCGGTGGATTTATCTACCCAGCTTTACTCTCAGGGACAAACCGATTTTCTCAGTGTATTGGTCTCGCAGCGTTCTCTCTATACTTCTGAGGATTCTTTGGTACAGAGTACCAGTAACCTATCTACGGATTTGGTTACCCTTTATAAAGCTCTTGGCGGCGGCTGGGAAGAAGAAAAAACTGACGCCGTTCAGATTAAAAACGAACCCAATTTGCCTGCTGGCGTAAAATAACTTTCAGGAAACTATCGCGGGATTTTGAATTATGAATACAAATTTACGAACATCGGGAAAAATAGCCGCGATGATAATCTCACTGCTGCTGGTCGCACTGGCGTTTACCGGCTGTAGGAAAAAACAGGCGGCAGTTGAGCGACAGCCTGCATGGGTATCTGTATCTGAGGCCCTCTCACAGGATGTTCCTGTATATATCGATGAGATTGGAACCTGCACCGCACACGAGATTGTCTCGATTCGTCCGCAGGTTTCCGGCCAAATCACTAAAATACATTTCACCGATGGGGCAGACCTGAAAAAAGGCGACCCGCTTTTTACTATCGACCCGCGCCCTTACGAAGCGGCCCTCAAACAAGCACAGGCAAGTTTGACGCAGAGCACTGCATCACTGAACCTGGCTAAAGCGACTTTCGAACGCGTCAAGGAGCTTCTCCCAACCGGCGCCATCTCCCAGGATGGCTATGATACCAAGCAAAATGCCGTAATACTTGCCGAGGCACAGGTACAGGCCGACCAGGCCGCAGTGCAAACGGCACAGGTGAACCTCGAATACTGTTCTATATGTTCACCTATTGACGGCCGGGCGGGGCAGCGTTGTGTAGATATCGGCAATGTAGTAATTGCCAACAGCACCGACGCCGGCGCCGTTCTCCTGGTCATTCAGCAGCTTGACCCAATCTATGCCGACTTTACCGTTACCGAGCAGGACCTTGAGTCCGTTCGGCAGGAAATGGCAAAGGGCGAATTGAAAGCTTATGTCAAGCCGCCCGACAAACCTGACGCCAACGCCCGCGAAGGAAACCTGACGTTTCTGGATAATGCCGTCAAGCAGGAAACCGGCACAATCAGACTCCGCGCCACTGTGCCTAACACCGACCGTTACTTCTGGCCGGGCCAATTCGTTAAAGTCCGCCTGGTGCTCAGCATCATTAAAGACGCCGTCCTGGTCCCGTCTGAGGCCGTACAGAACGGTCAGACCGGACAATTCATTTACGTAGTCAAACCCGACCAGACGGTTGAGCTAAGGCTTGTCACCGCCAAAAGGACCCTTGATGGTCAGACAGTTGTCGATGGCATAAAGGCTAAAGAAGTGGTCGTCACTGATGGCCAGCTTCGATTGACAGACGGCGCAAAAATTCAAATAAAAACATCCGAGAAGAAATAAGGCGGCGCTGCTATGAATTTTACATCCCTGTTTATTAATCGGCCGATAATGACAACCCTCGTTATGTCCGCCATATTGATTTTCGGCATCGCGGCTTTCCGTCTGCTTCCTGTCAGTGATTTACCGAATGTTGATTTTCCCACCATCCAGGTTTCCGCCTCTCTGCCGGGTGCAAGCCCCGAAACGATGGCCGCCGCCGTTGCGACTCCACTCGAAAAACAGTTTTCAACTATCGCCGGAATCGACTCTATGACTTCGGCCAGCGCCCTCGGAAGCACTCAGATAACAATCCAGTTCGCCCTTAACCGCGATATAGACGCCGCCGCTCAGGACGTCCAGGCCGCTATCGCTCAGACTCTTCGCCGGCTGCCGCAGAATATGCCAAGCCCGCCCAGCTATCAGAAAGTTAATCCCGCCGACCAGCCGATTTTATTTATCGCCCTGACTAGTCCTACTCAGCCCTTGTCTTCTCTGGATGAATACGGCCAAACGTTAATGGCTCAGAGAATCTCAATGGTCAGCGGAGTTGCACAGGTACAGGTTTACGGCTCACAAAAGTATGCCGTAAGAATTCAATTTGACCCAATGGTCCTGTCGCGCCTCGGCATGGGTATCAACGAGGCGGTCGCCGCCATTCAAAAAGGAAATGCAAATCTGCCCACAGGAGTTTTATATGGGCCTAATCGCGCCTTTACCGTCGAAGCTTCCGGACAGCTCAATGACGCCGATGCTTACCGCCCTTTAATCGTCGCTTATCGAAACGGCTCGCCCGTTCGCCTCGACCAAATCGCCCACGTCTTCGACAGTGTCGAAAATGATAAAGTCGCCGCCTGGTACGTTGACAGCAATTCTCAGAAAAGGGCCATAATTCTGGCCGTCCAGCGCCAGCCCGGCACCAATACCGTTGAAGTCGCAAATGCCGTCAAGGCGCTTCTGCCCTCTTTCGCCGAAAAACTGCCTGCTTCCGTCTCTGTAAAAATCCTGATTGACCGTTCCATTCCAATTAAAGATTCGGTTCGCGATGTCCAGTTTACATTATTGCTGACGCTGGTTTTGGTTGTTCTTGTTATATTCATTTTCCTCCGCAATGTTTCCGCTACCGTTATTCCAAGCCTTGCTCTTCCGATGGCGATAGTCGGCACATTTATGGTTATGTATCTGCTCGATTATAGTCTGGATAATTTGTCTTTGATGGCTCTGACTTTGTCGGTTGGTTTCGTTGTCGATGACGCCATTGTTATGCTCGAAAATATCGTCCGCCATATGGAAATGGGAAAGTCTCGTTTAATGGCTTCCATTGACGGCGCAAAAGAAATCAGTTTTACCATCATAAGTATGACCCTCTCTCTGGCTGCCGTCTTTATCCCTATCCTTTTTATGGGTGGTCTCGTCGGAAGGCTTTTCCGTGAATTTGCCGTCACCATCGGCACCGCTGTTCTGGTCTCGGGTTTTGTCGCGCTTACCCTCACCCCTATGCTTGCCAGCCGTTTTCTCCGCCCGCCTCAGGAAATTCATCACAGCAAAGCGTTTGAATATTCCGAGCGAATTTATAAACGTATGCTCGCCTTTTATGAGCGCACGCTCCGATGGGTCCTCGTTAATAAACGAAGCTCTATGCTTTTCTCTGCTGTTATTCTGGCCGGTACCATCTTTCTGTTTATCTGGCTTCCAAAAGGATTTTTACCCAGCGAAGACCGCGCCCAGATATCCGGTTCTACTGAAGGCCCGCAGGGAATTTCTTATAAATCAATGTTCGAGCACCAAAAGGCGGTTAACGCCGTCTTGCAGAAAATGCCCGAAATCGATTCGTTTATGTCTAGTGCCGGCTCCCGCGGTAGTTCTGGGAGCAACATCGGCTCATTCTTTATTCGTCTCAAACCTAAATCAGAACGCAAATTCTCTGTCGATGAGCTGATTCAAAAGTGGCGAAATGACTTGGCTACTGTGCCGGGCATCAAAGTCTATATGCAAAATCCTCCGACTATTCAGTTGGGAGGCCGTGCGGCCAGAAGCCAGTATCAGTACACGCTTCAATCTCCCGATACGGAGGAACTATATAAATACGCCGCCATAATGGAGCAGAAAATCCAGTCCCTGCCCGGCTTTCAGGATATTGCCAGCGACTTACAAATCAAAAATCCCAAAGTTAGTATCAACATTCAAAGATATAAGGCCGCAAGCCTCGGCGTCACCGCTGAGCAGATTGAAATGGCCCTGTCGTATGCTTACAGTTCAGGCCAGGTTTCAACTATACTTGCGCCTAATAATCAATACCTCGTCATTACTGAATTGCTTCCTGAATATCAGCTTGACCCCTCCGTTTTAAGTCTGCTTTACATCCGCTCCGATACAACTGGTAAGCTTATTCCACTGAACGCCGCGGCAAACTTTTCCCCCGGCGTCAGCCCTCTTACAATTAACCATCAGGGACAATTGCCTGCCGTTACAATCTCCTTCAACTTAAAACCCGGCGTTTCGCTCGGCAGCGCAGTTGACGCCATCGACCGCCTCGCAAAGGAAACTTTGCCCTCGACTATCAACACAAGCTTTCAGGGAACCGCCGCTGCGTTCCAGTCTTCTTTGAAGGGTCTTGGATTATTACTGGTCCTGGCGATTCTTGTCATTTATCTCGTACTGGGTATTTTGTACGAAAGTTTCATCCATCCCGTTACTATTCTTTCAGCCCTTCCTTTCGCCGGTTTCGGCGCATTGCTTACATTGCTGGTCTTCAGGACCGAGCTGTCTATATATGCTTTTGTCGGGATAATTATGCTTGTCGGCCTGGTCAAGAAAAACGGCATTATGATGATTGACTTCGCCATTGACGCCCAGCGGACCGAAGGAAAAAATCCGCACGATGCTATTTTCGAGGCCTGCCTTATAAGGTTCCGTCCTATTATGATGACCACAATGGCCGCCTTGATGGCCGGCCTGCCGATTGCGATGGGCTTCGGTGCTGGTGCCGAATCAAGAAGGCCTTTAGGCCTTGCTGTTGTCGGCGGCTTACTATTTTCACAAACTCTTACCTTATATGTAACCCCCGTGTTTTATCTCTATATGGAAACTTTCAGACAAAAATTCAAGCACACCAGGCAAGACGTCACTCCTGCGGACCAGCCGCAGAAGTCTGAAATTTGAACTCTGAAATCGCCCTCGCGCCTTTCAAACCAATTCTCTGATTCGCTAATTCCTCCGCTTCGCCGATTGTTGCTGGCAGAAGCTATGTGATACGAAGCATGATGTCTAACACCGCGCTGGAGCCGACGGCCGCCATACTCTTTCTGCTCGGTCTCGGCAGTCTGGCCTTGCTGCGAAAACGCAGATTTTCAACCAAGAATGCGGAATAAGGGAATTTACTGCAAATTTTCTCAAACTTTTCCGAAAAAAAGTGTAACAAAACGCCGTTCTATGGACACTTAACTATAAAAGCTAATATTGTTCGGATGACAATACCGGCTCTGTTTTCCCTTGATTTTTAGACAGGAAAATGTATAATTAAAACCGCCTTTAACTAAGGGCTAAAGGCAAGAGAGAGAAGGAGAAGGATATGAGAGGAAAAACACATCTTAAGTCTGTCGTAACTCCAGCGTTTTTAGCCGCTATGGTTCTGTCCGCCGCTACGTCAAACCTTGCTTTAGGTGCAAACTACCAGGCAATCGATTTGAATCCCAGCGGATACTCCTCGTCTATGGCACTTGGGACTAACGGCACACAGCAAGTAGGCAATG
>CAIYOL010000085.1 GCA_903927855.1 uncultured Planctomycetota bacterium | reverse complement strand
TATCTGGGGCCCATATCCGCTCACCAAAGTTTACCCCCTTTTCAACCTTCGTCAACGCCAAAAAATCCACCCCGGCTTTGCCGGACTTCTCATACTATCGACTAATGGTTTCCCGCAAAATGAAAACGCGTATTTTTGGCTAAAAAGCCCGAATTGGCGGTTTTCACGCAGATTCTTCGAAAAATTCTCCAAAAAAAGTGTAACAAAACGCCGTTCTGTGGACACTTAACTATAAAAGCCAACATTGTTCAGATGACAAACTCGGCTGCAGGTGCGTGCCTGTGCCGCCATAATATATCCATCATAAACTTCTAAGGAGACATAAAAATGAGTCGGATGTTATTTGCAATAATCATTACTGAAGTGTTGGTGTTGTTGTCTGTTTCCTTCGGCTATTCCGGCGGTTCAGGAACGCCGGAGGCCCCTTATCAGATTGCCGCCAAAGCGGATTTGCTGGAATTGGCCGCCACTACAGCGGATTACAACAAGTGCTTTATCCTGACCGCGGATATTGATGTAGAAGGGCAAGTCTTTACGAAAGCAATTATTGGTGCAGCAGACTTTACAGGAACGTTCGACGGCAACAGTCATAAAATCACTAATTTTACCATCGATAGTGGAGGCAACGAGCACCTTGGCTTATTTGGCTCCACTAGTTCCAGCAGCTTGGTTAAAAACCTCGGCATCGAGAACTTTGCCGTCAGCGGCGCTTCGGTCTCTAGGTATGTAGGCGGGTTGGCAGGATGGAACGGGGGCAACATCAGCAACTGCTATTCGACGGGAAATGCCAGCGGAACTTACTTTGTAGGCGGGCTGCTGGGGTTCAACTCTAGCGCTAGTATCACCAATTGCTATTCGACTGGAAATGCCAATGGCGATCAATATGTAGGTGCTCTGGTAGGGTTCAACGGCTACGGCTATATCAGCTATTGCTATTCGGCAGGCACCGCCAGTGGCTCTTCTCGTGTAGGCGGACTGATAGGACTCAACCAATGGGGCAATATCAGCAACTGTTATTCGATAGGCGCCGTCAACGGTACTTCTCATACAGGTGGACTGGTGGGAAGCAACTGGTCTGGCGGTATGGGCGGTATTATCACTAATTCTTATTCGACGGGAATTGTCAGCGGCTCTTCCGATGTAGGCGGGCTGGTGGGAATCCAGGAAGGTGGCAGTGTTATCAGCAGTTATTTTTTGTTGGGGGCAGGCCCCGATAACGGCTATGGCCAGCCTCTGACCGATGCGCAAATGAAACAGCAGGCTTCTTTCATCGGTTGGGACTTTATAGAAATCTGGAACATCGGCGAAAACCAGACTTACCCCTTCCTGCGGAAATATTTGTCGTCAGATATAAACATGGATGGCCGGACGGATTTCTTCGACTTTGCTATCCTCGCTTCGCACTGGCTTGATTGATACAGACGCTCTTGCCTTGCTTGTTGAAGATTGGTTCGGACAAACAACCTGGCACAAATAACAAAACCGAAAGGCTGGGAGCTTAAATCTTCCCAGCTTTTTCTTTTCCCGCTTACCGCTCAGCGCTTTCTGCGTTAAAAAATCCCATGTCAACTTAGGCAACTTTTTTGTTCTGACTCCTGCCTGCCCTGAGCACAGTCGAAGGGTCTTCTGTCTCCTGACTTCTTTTTTTATTTTTCACCACGTTTCACAACTTCTCGGCACTTTTTTTGCAAAAAAAGATACATTTTAGACATGTTTCGATATGTTTTTCATACGTTTTACTATAGTTTTAACACATTTCTGCATCTCCGTTTTTTCAACTTAACCTCTTGTCCCGCATATGGTTAAGCGAAAAATACCGTTCCCCCTTTCTCCCTCAAAATCGCGAATCTAAACTCTCAAATCTCAAATAAAATACTTACCCATATTCTCCATCTTAACTATTTTCACTAACGACTAATCCCTATATCAGGCCTGCGCAGATACATCGGCTGCAGTGTCAACGGGTCAGCGAACTGTCCTGCTAAAGCTTTTTGCCATCCGAGGTTATGAATCTTTTCCGCTCGTGGATTCCAATACTTCTCATCCAAGAATCGAATGCCGTCGCCCTCGAATTTATCCTTATAATATACCAGCCCTTCGCCCAACAGCCACATCGGCCGAGACTTACAGCCAAAATTCGCGATGAACTCCCCAGCCGTCATCAGGCAGTCAGCCATCGTTTTTTTCCATTGGCCTTGTTCGTTTTCGTATGCCGCGATAAAGAACTGACCGCGTTTGGCGTCGAGAATTGTGGCGATTTTGTTTAAGTCTTTGACTTTTTCTTCCTTTATATAGTCACTTGCATTAGCAGCGATTACGTCCAGCGTATCGACTGCGATAATTTTTACAGCGTTTGCAAGATTCATTGCTTTTGCTAAAGCTGCCGCTATACGCAGGCCGGTGAAGCTGCCCGG
>CAIYOL010000084.1 GCA_903927855.1 uncultured Planctomycetota bacterium | reverse complement strand
TGTCCAAACATAAAGGCGTTCTTCAGAGCGATTATATAAAGCTCTTCCGTGCGACGGAGAGCTGCATAAGCTGTCATAATCCGCAAGGCTCCGCGAGGCCGTTTAGCCAAAACGAGCTGATAGGGGCGGTGATAATTCGAAGGCCCGCCTCCGAAATTACAAGGGCCGTATGGTTAAACAGGGTTTGGGTATTCGTAGCGGGGTTGATAGCGGGCACCGGGGCAATTGTCGCCTTTTATATAATAACCCAGCGAGTGATTCTTCGGCCGATACGGCAACTGCGTGCGATTGCGAACAACGTCTCAGAGGGCAATCTCGATATCAGAAGCGCGATACAAACAGGCGATGAATACGAGCGTCTGGCCGAGGCCTTTAATCACATGCTGGATGGGCTCCAGGCCGCTCAGGAAAGACTTCGCCAGGCAAACAAGCAGTTGGATGCGAAAATCGCGGAGCTTTCCGAGCGGAACATAGAGCTGTTCAAGGCCAACAAAATAAAGAGCGAATTTCTGGCCAACATCTCGCACGAGTTCAGAACGCCGCTGAACGCGATACTGGGCTTTGCGGAGATACTGCGGGAAAAACCGGAGCTGCTGAGAAAAGACAAGGGGCGAAGATACGCCGAGAACATTATTGAGGGCGGGAAAAATCTTCTGAATATGATTAACGACCTGCTGAACCTTGCAAAAGCTGAGGCGGGCAAAATAGAACTGCACATAGAAAAAACCTCGATACCGCAGTTGTGCAAAGCGGCGGCAGGCTCTTTCTCGGCGCTTACAAAGAGGAAAAAAATCAAGGTCAAATTAACGATCGACGACAACATTCCGATTCTTTCGACGGACGCCGGCAAGGTGCAGCAAATTCTGTATAACTTTCTGAGCAACTCTGTAAAGTTCACGCCTGAAATGGGCAGGATTGAGATTCGCGTCCGTATGCAGGGTGAGCAAATGGTGCGGATTGCGGTTACCGATACTGGTTGCGGCATCGCCGAGTCAGACAAGGAAAAGATATTCGAGAAGTTCCGGCAGGTTGACGGCTCGCTGACCCGAGAAACGACCGGCAGTGGGCTCGGCCTTGCCATCAGCAAGGAGTTGGCCTCTATGCTCGCAGGATCTGTCGGGGTGGAAAGCGAAGTAGGCAAAGGTTCGACCTTCTGGCTCGATATCCCCGTTACACTCGCCAAAGAAAAAGAGCAAGCCGTATAGAAGCGGACATCGCCCTTCCTTACAAAAAGTCCCCATTCACGAACTATTTGACCCATCGTGCGATTACGGTATAATAGTTACCCGAAAGAAAGGGCATATTAATGGCTAAAAAATTTGTAAGGGCAATTTTCCCAGGCTCGTTCGACCCGATTACAAACGGGCATTTAGACGTTATCAATCGCGGCATAAAACTCTTCGATGAGCTTATCGTAGCGGTCGGCCGAAGCCCAATTAAGAATCCGCTGTTCACCCCCGAAGAACGGGTGGAAATGATAGCTGAACTGATAGCCGACATACCCGGGGTATCAGTAGAAAGCTTTGACGGGCTGACAGTTAAATATGCCGCCCAGAAAAAGGCCGATGTTATCCTGCGCGGCCTGCGAAGTCTTACCGATGTTCAGCACGAGTTTCAGCTTGCAATGACCAATCGCGCTGTGACCGGCATCGAAACAGTGTTTATTATGACCAGTGAGCAGTATGGCTTCACAAGCTCAACGTTAATCCGGGAAATAGCTTCACTGGGCGGAGACCTGTCAAACCTTATCCCTGAAAATGTTCATAACCGATTGAAAAAACGGCTTAACAAGTAAAGATGTTCACAATCAAAGTCGAAACGCACTTTCGGGCATCACATCAGTTAACTCTGTCTGACGGTTCAAAAGAGCTTCTGCACCAACACGACTGGATAGTTACCGCCAAGGTCAGTAGCGACAAGCTTGATAGTATGGGGCTTGTTATGGATTTCGGGCAGCTCAAGGCGATGGTTAATGAAATAACATCGGGGTTTGATAATGTCCGGCTTGACAGCATTGATTATTTCCAGCGGAACAATCCATCAGCGGAGAACGTAGCGAAATATATATTCGAAAAACTCGTGCCGAAACTGCCGAGCGGCGTAAAGTTGCGAAGTATAAGGGTTGTTGAGGAGCCGGGCTGCGCGGCAAAATTCAGCAAATAAACGATTCCACCGAAGGCAGACAAGTATCTAATACAGAATGCCGATATAGTATACACGACCATTTATGCAGAATCGACCCGCGGAGGAGGGTCCTATAAATTTAATGGTTATCAAGGCATAATTCTGGTATAATAGCCGGAAAGGGTTTATTGCTATGCAATGTCAGGTTTGCCAGAAAAAAGAAGCAACCATTCATTTGACAGAGATAACAGACGGGGTGCGCAGCGAGATGCATCTTTGCGAGCAATGTGCGCAGGAAGAGGGCATAGCCGTCAAGAGCCAGCTTTCTATAAATGAATTGCTCAGCGGCCTGCTTTCCACCCAGCCATCGGACGACGAGCTGTTTGGCAATACCGAGCACGAGGCCTCGTGCCCGCACTGCGGCTTTACGTTGTCGCAATTCACCAAGGAAGCGGTACTGGGCTGTCCATACGACTATGAGGTTTTTGAAAAATCGTTGCTGCCGCTTATCGAAAAGGCCCACGACGGCAAAACAGTCCACCGAGGCAAGGTCCCCTCGAAAATGCCGAATGATACAAAAAAGCAAATAAAACTTGCGGCACTCCGCCAACAGCTGGATTCGGCGGTGCAAAGCGAAGATTACGAGACAGCCGCCAAACTGCGGGACGAAATAAACCAGCTGGAAGAAAAAAAATCGGCAACCGGCAATCAGTAATTCACCATTTAAGCAGACAGATATGAAGCTGACAGATATAAGCGGCGACATAAACGAATGGTTTAACGGTTCAGGGCCGCTGGCCGACATCGTCATATCCTCGCGGGTTCGTTTGGCCAGGAACATAGCAGGGTACAAATTCTTGAGCCGATGCTCTGTTGCTGAAAAAGCCGAGATACTCAAAAAGTTAAGGGATATCCTGATGTCGCTGGACCTCGGCGACAAAATCTTTTATCTCGCCGTAGACAAGACCCCCGTCCTTGATAGACACTTACTGGTGGAAAGGCATCTAATCAGCCGGCATCACGCCTTCGGAAAAGGACCCCGTGGGGCAGTTATCGCCCAGCGAGAATTTTTCACCGCTATGATTAACGAAGAGGACCATCTGCGAATTCAGACGCTGAAAGGCGGGCTGCAGCTAAGCCAGTGTGCCGAGCAGATAAACCGCATCGACGATATGATAGAGCAAAGGATAGATTATGCCTTTAGTCCTCGCTACGGGTACCTGACTGCCTGTCCGACCAATCTTGGCACGGCTGCAAGGGTTTCGGTAATGTTGCATCTGCCGGCGCTGAAGATGACAGGCCAGATAGAAAAGTTCTTAAACGCCACGAGAGATACGAATCTGGCCGTGCGAGGCCTGTTCGGCGAAGGCACTGAGGCGGCAGGCGATTTCTATCAGCTCTCAAATCAGGTATCGCTTGGCGTCTTGGAGGCCGAGGTCGTTGCACAATTTGAAAACGTCATCATTCCCGAGATTGTCGAATACGAAAATGCTGCGAGGAACCAGCTGCTCTCAAAGGAGCCCGACGTCCTCGACGACAAAATCTCCCGTGCAATGGCGCTGTTGCGGAACGCACATTTGATAAGCTCGCAGGAGGCGTTATTTTTGCTGAGCCATTTGCGGATGGGCATCAATATGCACGAACGTATGGGCGTTTCGACTCCTGCTATAAATAAGCTTTGTAGTCTTATCGCCGCCGGCAGTAATGCTGAAAAATCCGCGGGTTTGACCGGCTCACCGCAGGCGGCGCTCTCCATTACAACAATAAACCGGCTGTTTATGCTCACTCAGCCGGCACATTTGCAATTAAACTGCGGAAAAACGCTCGACGCCGCCCACAGAGATATCCTCAGGGCCAAAATCATCCGCTCTGCACTGAATGGATAGCGTACGGCAATATCTTTCGTTAAACTATTCCGGCAGGTTTATTTTCTGATAGCATAAGCACCTGTTGAAATGGCTCTTTCTGCTCAATTATGTGTGGTTTACGCCGAGAGTTGAGGAAATTTCTGGGGAAATCAAACACTGGTGTGATTTTAATAATTTTTCCTCGAAGCCGAACTTTTTACTTGTTGAGGGCGTAATAATCTTAGTATAATTACTATACTACGGGCTGGGGTTTTAACTCCTCTTTTCCTCCCTCCGACCTCAGCCCACTTTTTTTATACCTCAAGCCACCTTCCGAAGAGCACTTATCGATAACCTTGAAAATTTCCTCGGCAAATAATACAGGATAGTATTATTTTTTTACATTTCTCATCAAATCGTAAGTGCCTTTACATAAACGGGTTAACAAAATATCCGGCGGCATCAATGCGAAATAATCGGCCGTAAACAGAAAAATTACTTTACTTTAAATAGCAAATTGTATAGAATCCTATTTAGTGATAGGAGCTTTCTTCTGCGGATATTAATTGTGGCGAATACGAACATTTTTTAGCAGGATTGATATATATTCGTAGAAGTTTTTAATGTAGTATTTTGTTAGCATTTAACAGGGCTGAGAAATATATCGCTTTTTCCTCTCCCTCCGCATCTCAGCCCTGTTTTTATGCGCACAGTTTGCCGCCCTTATCGGCTTTACCCCGCAGCGTTTTAATATTTCCAAAGAAACACCTAATCATAAGTAGGATTTAGTGAATTTCTCCTCCTCGGCATTTTCCCCTTTAATACCGCCTGCTCGTAGTTTTGCCGCTGTGCTTGTAGTTGACGAAAAAATACCGCAGCGCATCTATCGGATGGTCGTACAAACCGTCCTTCAGCGGAAGCTCACCCGCCCTGCTGCCCTCCGGGTAACGATAACACTCCATTGCCTCTATCAGCCGTTGGCACCTCGGCGAGATTAATAGTCTCTTTTTGCCGTCACCGGCTTTCAGGCTGCGGCGTATCAGCTCAATCCCCTCAAGAATTCCGCTTCGCCGAAAGCGCGTCGCTATCCCCAGCGTTCGCAGCTCTCGAACCACACTTGTGCCGGTAACATCGTTTCTGCTTAGCCCTGCCGGGTCGCAGAATGTCGCAGCCACGCTCCCCTCGCCGGCAGGCGTTCGGCTTTTTATCTCCTCGGCGTGCACGTCTATTGTCGCTCTGCTGCGAACGTACTCGTCTATCACCAGCACAACCCCGTCTTTCTCCTGCACCCACAGGCACACAAAAGGATTCACAAAGCCAAAATCAATCGTCCTGTACAATGGCAGATTAGGGTCATAATCGACTCCCCGGATATGTTCCCCCGGCTCGAACTCATCAAAGACCACGTTCTCCCTGCTTGGCCTTTTGCACAGCATTTCCGCCTCCCACCCAGCCCTGCTGGCCCGGCGCATTGCAGTTATACAATCGTCAATCTTCAGATAACCCTCGCTCCTCTTGGCTTTGCCCTCACAGTCAACCCATAGCGGACATTGCGAGCAATTCCTCTCGGTGCATTTCTCTATCACCTCCCACAGGCACCATTTGAAAACCGGTGTGCAAAGCTCCTCCGCCGATGAAACTATTTTTTGCATCAGCCCGTAAGGCCGGTGCATCGTGCTTATCATCTCCATCGCTGCCAGCAAGCCCCCTGTACTTTGGGTAGTGAACTTCGCCGCCGCAAATACCTCCTCATCGAAAAGCTCAACTTCATCGCAGCGAAGTTTCTGAATATGCTGCCCCCGGACGCTTCTTTGCGATTGCGTCAGCACCTCGACCGCCGAGCCGTTGGCAAACCGGCATTTGCTCTTTCTGATAGGCCCTGCTAAAAATTCCTCAAAACCATTCCGCAGAAAACTGGTCAAATATTCATACATCCTTCCCGCCTGCTCGCCGGACCCGCTTAGAATCCGCACCTGGCACCTCGGCTTAAAAATACAGTCCAGCAAAGTCGCAATCGCTGCCAGTTCAGTCTTCCCGCCACCGCGGTTCGCCCACACTATAGCGTCACCGTTTCCTGCTCGCTTCTCCGCAAAACCTGCCCTGAGCGACCTGTGGTGAGCATCGTCGAACCAAGTCGAAGGGTCAGTGAAATAGCTGTGCCATAGATATTCCATCGGGCTGTTATGTCCCTCGCAGATTCTTCTTTCGGGAATATCAACGCCTAAATAGACCTTAACGTAATTTCTGATGTCACCTCGTGTCGCAGGCGCCATCCGCCGCAGACCCGAATAAACCTCTGTCACCCTCTCCGTTGCCTGAAAATTTGTTAAATTACCTAACATCGATTTTACCATTATTCCCGCTCCTTAAAGGAGTTACAGCACTGCCATTGTAACACGAAAAAATATTGAAATTATTTGCATATTTTTTTTGCCTCTCTCGATATATGGCGTATGTTCTAAGTAGAGAGCTTTCAAAAGTGAATCTGGCTTCGAGAGGTTGATAGTAGATGATAAATTTAAAAGATCGTAATCGTAAAAGGGAGACCGACCAGACAAAATAACGAAAAAAAAGCGGTCCGCGTCTCCCTTTTGCGCAGACTTCTTTTTGTTTCTGTGTCACTTCGAAATTTTATCCGCCTCCGGTGGATTTCTCCTCTGCCAAGACCGCTAATATTTTGCTGGCTGTTGCGCCTGAAAGTTGCGCGGCCTCTTTATTTCCGTCCTTTTCACTTCTTTCGGCCTCAGTTGCAATCTTCGGCTGATTGATAATATCCAAACACGCCTTCCTCGCCGTTTCCCCCTTTTTCGATGTAGTCAGCTCCACTAATTTCGCCGCCGCCAGAGAGCAGTATTTGGCCAGCAAAAGCTCGCTCCGCCGCCTGGCGCGGGTTACATATCGGCTGAACTGCTCCGCGAATGGCTTTTCCGTCAGCCACTTGTTATATGTGCTGCGCCGCACCCTGTGTTTCTCCAGTACCCCTTGCTCATCAAGCTCGCTGTCAAACAAATCTTCCAGTACAGCCGTTTGCCTGTCGCTCAGTTGTTTTCGTTTAGCCATAATTCTTCACGCCTCCGAATGTTTTTTCTCGTTTAGCCGTCGCCGGTTATGAAATGTTAATCCACAGAGCCGCGACCGTAAGGGAGCGGTAACTTTTTTTCTTGTATTTAATTATTTCTCCGCGTGCTCTGCGGTAATCTTTCGATAAACTCCCCCGCTATACTGGCCAGTGCTGCCGCCCTCTTAGCGGCCCTTGTCTTTTCGCTCCGCAGCTCTCCCGCTGATAATAGTGCCTTCTCTATCGTCTCCTGCTGCGCATCATTTACAAAAAACACCAGCGGGTTTAAAAAGCCCTTCACCTCTGCCGGCCTGCTCGGCATCTTCAAATTCGTAAGACGCTCAATCTGCTTCGCCGTCTGCGGCACCAATCTCGCAAGCTCCCGCGATTCCATACTTTTGTTCAGCCGCTTCAGCAGGTTAAGTTTCCTGCCTAGTTCGTCCGACCCGCACAGACGGTTGAGGGTCGCCAGCAGAATGTCCGCCTCCTCGTCATCGATGTCCCACACCACGCAGTCAGCCGCTTTATACCCAAGCTTCGCTAAGGCCTGGCAGCGGTGATGGCCGTTGATTATCTGGAAATGGTTTCTTCTCAGCGGATGTGGCCTCACCACTATCGGCTCGTATCTGCCCGTCCGCTCTATGTTGCGCACCAGCTTGCCGAAAGTTGCCGTACTCATCCTGTTCGGATTGTCAGGATGCGCAATAAGTTTATCTATCGCTATCGACCGAACTGAATTTGTCATACCTTAAACCCCACCTTCTCATTGAACCAGATATAATAAACCGGCCTGTATGTCAGCTTGCTCAGCACAAATCTTATCTGTTTCAAGCTGGTTTCCTCATACCGCCTCTCCCCGTAGCTTTGCAGAAAATCTCTGATTTGACGCTCTATCAATTCACCTTCCCGCCGCCCCAATTGTTCAACCTTCCGTTGCACCCATTCAGCGTCTATCAGTTCCCCTTCTTCAATCCCCGCTGCGCTGAACGCCTCGATAAGCTTAACGCATCGCACCGGCATCTTCGCCGCAAACGCCTTCATCCCTGCTTTTTCAAAAAATGGATTGACCATTCCCATCACCGCCATCGCCTCGACTATGGGTATATCCATCTCCGGCATCGTCTCTCGCACCAATCGACTCGCCAGTCCCAGCCCGCGAAACCTCGGCTCGATTATCACCCTGCTGATACAGCGAATGTTCTTATTGATAAGCCCCAGTCGCGTTCGATTATCAAAGCCGGAAAATGCATTGCCCGTTGCGACGTTCCGCATCTCCGCCCCCGCGCTCGGCATCGTATAAACTATTACCCCCACAGGTTCCTTACTCATACCCTTATCCGGCTTAATGACAAATATCGCCGTATATGCCCCCGGCCG
>CAIYOL010000083.1 GCA_903927855.1 uncultured Planctomycetota bacterium | reverse complement strand
TTATACCAAATTTCAGGGAAAAGTCAACGAAAAAGTACCTGCGCTTTTGATTGAAAATTGAAAAAAGCTTGCTATCTTTTGCTATCGAGCGGTATACTGCCAGTTTATGCAACGAGTATAATCGTTATTGGCTAATATCTTTCAAGGATATAACATCGGCACTGGGTTAAAAGTAAAAAGACATGACTCAACTGAAAGACAATAAACGGAACAAGCGAGATGTTTCCCCGATTTATATAGATGCGAGTGAAGCACCGGAACAATCAAACATACCCTATCTAAAAAGGTCTCGTCGTCACCGGATCGTGTTTGGATGGTATGGCGGAAAGTTTTCCCATCTTGATTGGTTGCTTCCCTTGTTACCAAATTGTCACCACTATTGCGAACCCTTTGCTGGCTCCGGGGCAGTACTACTCAATCGAGAACCATCTCCCGTCGAAACTTATAACGACATAGATGGCGAAGTAGTGAACTTTTTTAGTATGTTGCGCGATCGGCACGAAGAGCTGATCAGAGCCATCGCCCTGACCCCGTTTTCTCGAGAGGAATATTGCCGTGCCATATATGGAAAGACGAATGGTGACAGTGAAATTGAGCGTGCTAGGCACTTTTATATCAAGGCACGCCAGACTAGAACAGGTCTTGCTCAAACCGCCTCTCTTGGCCGGTGGGCTAATTGTAAAAATACCAGCAGATCTGGAATGTCAGGAGTTGTATCACGTTGGCTTAGAGGTGTGGAGTCTCTAAATGAAATAGCACAACGACTTATCCGCGTCCAAATAGAGAATCGACCCGCAATCGATATAATACGGCTATATGATAGCCCCAGTACGTTGTTCTACTGCGATCCACCTTATCTACACGCTACACGCGGGGATTCTAAGGCATACGGATTTGAGATGGATGAGAACCAGCATCAAGAGTTTGCGGAAACAGTAAACGAATGTAAAGGCAAGGTTGCCGTGTCCGGCTATGATCATCCTTTGATGGACAAACTTTTCAGACCAGGACGCTGGTTCAAGACACTAGGCGATGACAAAACTATCCATTCCACAAAAGGCACTCGGCAAGAAGTGCTTTGGACAAATTACAATCCAAATGGCCGAGAGAATCTTTTTATATGAAAACATCAAAACCAACGCCCATACAAATATTAGAGAATATTTATAATAGAGCATGCAATACTCTTGAAACAACAGTTATCGCTGATGATACAATACGAGAACGTGTAGATTACGTTTGTCGTTGTATGAGTAATCGTGCTGGCGTGCGTTTGCTTATGTCATGCCTATTGGGAAAATTAGACAACCCTAAAGTTGATCCTCGCAATCCTTATACTGAAATTGGTGGGTCCAAAAGCTTCTCAGGCCGTACATATGATGAGCATTATCTTACACAATTCATCAATAGTCATCGCTTGCCGTGTAATCCTACGACAGCGTTTCTTACACCGACACTTCGTAACATTGACCAACCTTTGACCACCGACAGAGAATTAGTCGGTAGGCCACGAGACCTCTACAAGAAAACTCTGCAATTAATAGAGGATGTTGCGAAGAAACGTATTTCGGCTGATACGCTTTTTATTGAAACGGTGCGTGTACTATTAATAATACGCAACGAGAAGGATGCAAGAATGTCTTCGTTGTTAGAGGCCTTAGAGCACACAGAGGGCGCACTACCATTATCATCAGAGGCAATTGTTACTCTTATTGGCCAACACCTTGCTTGCAAAAATTCTAGCCGTTTGCCTGTTTTGATTGTTGCTGGAGCTTATCAAGTTGCAGGAAAATGTTTAGGAGAAAGTGTTTTGCCTCTTAATGTACATAATGCTGCAGACCTACAAACCGGTTCTATAGGCGATGTTGAAATCTGTCTTATGGGAGATGATGACGTCGTAACTGCCTACGAAATGAAAATGAAGCGTGTAACTACTGATGACATTGATGTAGCCGTAAATAAAATTGCTAAAGCATTAAATCGTATCAATAATTATATCTTCGTAACTACCGATGAGATTGATCCTGATGTTTCCGAATATGCGGCAAAATTTTATGAGGAAACTGGAGGCACTGAGATAGCGATTCTCGACTGCATTGGATTTCTTCGACATTTCTTGCATCTATTCCACCGTGTGAGGGTTGATTATCTAAATGCTTATCAGAATTTGGTACTAAACGAGCCAGATTCAGCAGTTAGTCAAACCCTTAAGGAAGCATTCCTTGCATTGCGGCAGGTTGCCGAAAGTGGTTAGTAAATATTTAATTTGATTTTCCCCCACACCCCCGTTATACGATTTCGCATACGTTTACGAATGAGCAATTTCGTCCTTGATTGCTGTTGTTTCCGGAAGCCGTCATGAGGAGCATTAGTATTACGCAGCCCCGCACCTATTGAAGCAAGAGGTGCGGGACGAAGTAAGTAAAAAAGAGGGCCGAACTAGAGGACACAACAGCAAGCAATAGTATTTTATGTTGACATTTGCGGGGAATTTTTTAAAGTATCTCAAAATCGGGAGTGTAGCTCAGTAGGTAGAGCAACGCACTTTTAATGCGTAGGTCTTGGGTTCGAATCCCAACACTCTCAGTTTTTGCCTTTGGCGGTCCTTTCTGCGAGGATTCTTATCGCTTCGCATTGAATATCCTTGCCGTAGAGGTTGCCCTTATTTAAAGCATACTCCTTGAGCGCGTGGCTATCGGCCTGACTGAGTTCGCCTCTACGCAGAAGCTCTTTAAAGTTGAGCTTGCGCATAACTACATCCTTTTCATCGCCGCCATCATTGGTATTCTCAACGACTTTCAGCAGAAAATCCGAATCCAGTATTTCCATACCGCTTTGCAAATCTTTCTCTCTTTTTGTGTGCAAGCCCTCCGACTTCGCTTTCGCTACGCCGGATAAGTCGAAAGTTTTGCCGGCATGTTCCCGCTTAGGCAGAGGCGGATATTCCACTTTGGACTTACTTGCCTTTGCCTTGGCAAGGCCGAAGATACCGAAGGAAACTGCCAGTATAACGACGACCAGCATTTGCATCCAAACGGTATCATCCCCCTCGCTGTTGCGAGCAGCTAAGATTGTTTGTGCTAAAAGAACGTTCATATTGTTGCAGACACGGTATATGCACGCTCACTCTGCTGTAAGCGGACAAGACTACGGCTTAATAAGGGCGATGCCGGACTTTCCTGTTTAGTCGCTGTGTTTACCCTTGCGTGCGGTTCTTTCCGTCAACACCTTCATCGCCTCGCACTGGATAACCTTACCGTAAAGTTCGCCCTCGTTTATTGCGTACACTTTAAGCGAATTACTGTCAACGGTATCCTGCTGTTCCCTTCGCAGGAGCTCGTCAAAAGTGAGTCTACGCATTGCCACATCGTTCTTGTCGTTGCCTTCGGTATTCTCAACAATACTCAGCAGGAAATCCAAATCCAGCATTTCCATACCGCCGGCCAAATCTTTTTCACTGCGTCTGCTGAAACTACTTTTAATATTTTCCCCGCTGGGAATGTCGGAAAGTGTTTTACCTGACGGGTGCATTTCAATAATTTTACTCGTTGCCATATTGTTCACCTCACTTTTCTTTTCTCTTATAGTATTCCAAACCATTTTTTAAAAAATACCTCCATTTCAACAAAGATGTACTTACTTGTATTATAGCTATGTCTAACATTTGCCGTATATCATCGTCAAAATTGGTAAAAAAGCAACACAATTTTTACCTGCCAGCCAGGATTTAGAAATTTTGTTTCGCGTCTGCTTCAATTCATTAAAAAACAAGTAAAAAAGAACCGGCTGACGATTTTGTCGGCAGCCGGTAATTGCAAATGCTTGTGTATATAACGGCCATGAATCGCTACCAACTGCTCGATTCACCTCCGCGGACGCACATAGCAAGCGAATAAAGTTTGCCGTTGCCGGTTACTATATAAAGGGTTCTGCCATCGTTGCCGCCGAAAGCAATGTTAAACGGGTTTGCTACAGAGATGAAACCAAGCTGCACACCCGCCGGCGATACAATCCAGACGCCGCCTAAGCCGCAAAAATACAGGTTTCCTAACTCGTCGATAGTCATACCATCGGGAACGTTGCTGGTATTTGGCGGATTTGTCGGCTTGAAAAATAGCGTCGGGCTACCTAATGTGCCGTCAGAATTAATGGTGAAAACATCCCATTTTTGATTGGCGGCTGTTGAACTGCCTTCGGAAACGTAGAGCTTGGTTTCATCGAGCGAGGTAATAATACCATTGGGCTGATTGAGGGCATTATTTACACATATTACTGTGCTGTTAGGTTCTATCAGCCATACGCCCTGAGCTGAAGGCGGACTGCTGTCCCAGATGGGCGTGGTAAAGTAGATATTGCCGTTGGTTAATTGGCAAAGGTCGTTTGGCGGTTTTGTAAAACCATCAGAAGAATCAGCTAAAATCTGAGTATCACCGGGGGAGCTATCTCCGATAAACCTGCTTGTTATCTGTAAAGTGCTTTCATCACAGCAGAGCAAACGTCCGTCATTGCCTATAATCATTCCGTTTGTCTGCGGCGAAGGACTCATCCAGACTGTAACATTGTTGGGGCCCTCGAGCCGAAGTATCTGATATGTCGAGGTTCTTTTCGTAAAGAAAAGTTTATGACTGTTGGGGTCCCAAGTAGCGCCTTCGAATTGAGTGCTTGCTGAGTATAATTCCTGCAGTGCAGCGCCCGGCTTAATAAGGTCCTTTGAATAATCCGCAAGCCAGTTTTCACATAGAACCATAAGGTCTTTTTCATCGATTACGTTATCTGCCGGTGCTGAAATATCGCAGTTGGCGTCCCAGTTGTAATCGCCCGGCCGGCTGCCCCATGCATTTGCCAGGACGGCAAAATCCCTGAAATCGACCAACCGGTCGCCCGTCAGGTCCGGCCAGCCCGGTGCAACATTAACAAGCTCGATACCGTCGCCTGTGCCGAGATTGCGGCTGTATTGTTTATTATTTGCATCGTTCCAGTGCTCGTGAACACCCAAACTT
>CAIYOL010000082.1 GCA_903927855.1 uncultured Planctomycetota bacterium | reverse complement strand
TCAAGCGATGGTTTCGCTGACCGGCCGAATCGGGCTCGGCAACGAAGCCCAAAAACCCTCCTATTGCTTGTTACTGCACGCCGAACAGACAGAGCTAAACGATGAGTTAATTTCTTTGTTGCCACAGCAGCTGCAAAGAATTGTTTCAGAACTACAGCCCGGGGGAAAGGTAAACCTTACCGCCGATTTGAACAGAACCGACAGCAACAACCATCCTGATTACAAGATAACGGTGGACTGTCCCGGTAACAGCATTAACTTTGAACCGTTCGCCTATCCTGTAAAAGATATCACCGGCAGGCTGACGATAACAAAGAATGCTGTTACGCTGGAGGATATTGCCGCGACTGCCACAGATAATACCATGATAACATCAAACGTCTCGACCGTAAAAATTAACGGTAAAATAGCACTGGCTGATGATGCCTTCAGCGGCGGACAACTTGCGATTTCAGGCGGTGACATCATTTTTACCGCAGACAATCTCAGGATTAAAGGTAAATCCTTGACCATGCTGAAAGCGGATACCTACTATGACCCCAACCGGCAAAGCTGGATGACTAAAGACCTTATTGCTGATTGTTATGGCGGCAGAGTGGCAGGTAAATTCGAATTGAAACGCTCGGACGAGGCAGGTTTGGAGTATCTGCTGCAGGTAGGCTTTGACAATATTGATTTAAAACAATTTCTTTTGGACACAAACCTCGAAGGAGAAACTGACAATAGCAGTGGGAAAATGAGTGGTTTATTGAGCGTTGCAGGTCGGGCTGGTGAAAGCTTACCCTATATAGGTCGATGCCGTCTTCTAATAACCGATATGCAGGTCGGCACACTATCACCGATGGCAAAGCCGTTGTATGCATTAAAACTGAAAGCGCCAAAAGATTTCGCCTTCAGGCAGATGCTTGTTGATTCGTACATTAAGCACAACAGGTTATTTCTTGAGCAGCTCGATTTATCAGGCAAATCGCTTGCCTTTAACGGCTCGGGCTGGATAGACCTGCAAAGCCGCGATGCCGATTTGGTTCTTTTTGCGAGGGGCCGTCGCTTTGCCACCGCTGAGCCTTCTATTTTACAGTCTCTGACTGAAGGACTCGGCCATGCTGTTGTCCGAATGGATGTTACCGGAAATGCTTATGACCCGCAGGTAACAACTACAATCTTGCCGGTCGTAGGGGAAGCGGCGAGAATTCTTGGCTCACCCCGCCGTTTAAAATAAGCGGAAAAGCCTTATCGCACGCCTGATAAGACCGCGATAATGTTGTATTTGCAGCCGGTTAATTAGACGCAGGTTACTTCAGTTCGGTTATTTGGGTAAACCGTACCAGAGCGCCTTTGGTTTGCGGATGCGGCTCAATTGTTCCGACTAAGCCGACTTTTTGACCCTCAAATTTGCTTAAATCCATCTGCGATGCTGAACCCTCAGGCAAGGCGTAACAAATTGTTTGCCCGGAATCGTCGATTATGCGGTAATGTTTCAGCGATTCCTCAGGACCGTAAATTTTTGAAGTTTGAAATTGACCTATTGCTGCAAATCCGCCAAGTTCAGGAATTTTTGCTAACTCTGTGGCGCGAGCATTTTCTATTTG
>CAIYOL010000081.1 GCA_903927855.1 uncultured Planctomycetota bacterium | reverse complement strand
TGGTCGGCAATCTCCGCCGCCGTAAGGTTTCTCCGGAATTTCAGCTTCGCGGTCGCGCAGAATGCGCAGTCCATCGAACACCCAGCCTGCGTCGAAACGCACAGCGTCTTGCGTTCGCCGTCAGATAGAAGCACCGTTTCGATTCGCTCGCCGTCGCTCATCTCAAAAAGATATTTTTTAGTGCCCTCCGTATCGGCCAGCATCTGCACCGTTTTCAGATGGGAAATATAGTAGCCCTGCCTCGCCAACTCAGCCCGAAAGGCCTTGCTTAATGTGCTTATATCTGATATTTCAGCGGCTCCCTTGCAGTGAATAAACGTGAAGATATATTTGGCCAGATATTTCTTCTGGCCGGAATTTTCGACTATATCCTCAATCTCGCCGAGCGTCTTATTTTTCAGGTCCTTGTCCACAATCGCTATTCTACAAACCGCAGGTTCGTTTGTCGAACCATTCGCTGATTAACCAATCCCATTCAAGCTGGTTTGCTGCACCGGCCGTCGCAGCAGCCAAATCAGTGTTCCTCCTGTTACTATTCCGAGGAGAACCGACGCCAGCCCCAAGGTTACTATAAGGGCCACAAAAACCATTAAAAGACGTGGCATTGTGGAAAGGATTTTATCAAGTCCAATTATTCCAACCAACCTGAGTCCAATTATGCTTAAGCCCCAGCCGACCGCACTTGCCGGCACCCACCAGGCCGAATGACTCACTTGGCGTCGCAGTATGTTATGCTGTAGCACACCAGCCAGTGCTCCACCCGCGACGAAGGCCATTGCCCACACTACAGTGCCGAGAAAATGATCCAGGTTATCGGGATATCCCCAGACATAACACACAACTGAGTGGATGCTTGAGGATATAGTGAATCCTATTATGCTTGAAAGCACCCAAAAGCCGGCTCGCCGGACGATGCGCCGTAGCGCAAGCCACTGCATCAAGCCCACCACGGCGACTATGCAGATAAATGCCGCGGCATTATCCAGCCCTAATTTGAGTATGATGGAGTCGTCGTGGACGCCGATAATCCATCCTGCAACTGCCACGAAGACGAAGCCAAGGGGGAGGCCGATAACCCATCCTGCAGCTGTCAGCAGTACCCACCGTAGTCCAAAGCGCCATCCGATAAAGGTATTTTCAGCATTCATAATCGTTCTCCTTTCATTTGGTATTTTTCTTTAAAGTCTGTTTTCAGTACCAGCTATTCTTTCACGAATGTTACACCATTCAACACCATCTTGGTTCGCCCGTCTTCAACAAACGGAGCTCGGTTAATGTGATACACTTTTCCGTAGAGGCTCGGTATGACGACTTCGAGATTGTCTCCACCTGTGAACTTTACCCGCATCCCTTTGACCTCTTGTGGAGCAACCCCGATGTTCAATGCCTTGCAGTCCGAGCTCTCATGATTTGCAATCTGCTTGATGTTTGCCGTTCCCTCTGCCTTAATGTCGAGCTGAAATCCCGATTCCGACCTCCATACTCCCGCGAATGCTTGCCTCTCCTGTGGTAGGGGGGTCGGCCCCTCGAAGTATCCGACGACCCAGCCCGCGATGCTGGGCAGGATAAACCCAAGGACAACAAAACCTGTTACAGTGGACAAAAAAACAGGAAAGGTGTTTTCCTTGCTCTTTATGACGCCGACAATCCCTGTAACAAAAGCGCCTCCCGCGGCAGCTGCCGCAATACCGAGAGCGATGAGCTTTACCGTATCACTGGCTTGCTGGCCGGAAACAAAAATCTTCAATACTGCCAACAACAAAAAAAATATCACAATCAATGCGACCGACCATTTCCCTAAAACAGTTTTTGGAAGAAAATTAGCCATTTTTTCTCCTTTCAGTAATCTGTTAATATTACTGTATCATCCAGCGTTTTTTCTCAACCCTGCCCGTATGAGAAGCACGATGCTGCCCAACGCACCGAGAAAAAACAACACTGGGCAGACGAAAAGGGCCAGAATGAAAAAGACGGGTTCATCCCCGCCTTCTCCCCAGTAGACCCAGCCAAACTTAACGCATAAACCGTAAACAAGATTATGCAGTATGCCGAAGACCAGAACACCCGCAGCAGAGGCGCCCGTAACGATAAAGAATAACTTTCGTATGAACGCCTCTTTGACCCGCGCGGTAAGTACCACCAATACCGCTGCCAGAACGCTAAAGGTAATTATCAGGGATGCGAATACAACTATAGTCAGCTTATGCCCCAGGAATCTGCCTTGGCTTGCGATGATAACAACCATCGCGGCAAAAATCGCGATGATTACCCAGAAAATGGCGTTCCTTATTTGAATTGCTTTTGCTTTCATGGCTTTTCCCTTTCCCATTTAGATGTATATTGTTAATATATTAACTATTCTGTTAAAAAATTTTACCCTCTTAAATTAGCTCTCACCTTCTCAAGAATCGCCATCAGTTTCTTCTGCTCTGACTCGGTAGCGCCGGACATCACTTGCCGTATCTGTTCGAAGTAGTGCGGCTCGACTCTGGCAAAAAGTTTGGCGCCTTTGGTCGTGAGTTTGATGATGTTGAATCGGCGGTCTTCGGAATGTGCTGTTCTGACAACAAGACCCGACTTTTCCATTCGGTCGACCAGCGACGTTATATTGGCGCGATTAACAAGCATCATATCGCCTAACTGTGTCTGGCTCAGACCGCCTTCTTCCCCAGCTTGATATGTAAGCAGCGCCATTACATTATATTGGACGTCCGTCAGCCCGGAGGCCCTGAATAGCACATCGGCGCGTTTTTTAAGCAGGTTTGCTGTATAGTAGATATTCAGCAAAGCTTCATGTGCGATTATCTCGAACCCCTTTTTTAACTTTAATTCTTCTTTGAGTGACATGTTAAGTTCTCTTAAGCTAAACTATTAATATATAAACT
>CAIYOL010000080.1 GCA_903927855.1 uncultured Planctomycetota bacterium | reverse complement strand
CTGAACAGTGAATATCCAGGCTGCGTTAAGCTGGAACACTTTATCAGTGGCGAAGGCTATAACTTTTCCTGTCATTCTTCCAGTTTGCTGGATTATTGGCTGATGAATGTACCTTTTACGGTTAACTTCTTCACCCGCTGCGCGGGGTCATTGGAATCGACCGTTATAAAACCCTCATAGGGTCCCGCCTGTGTTTCAACTACTTTAATATGCAGTTTCGTTTCACTTTTCGGCGGGATACTGTATTTCTCGAGTTCAAGATACATACAGGCGGGGCAACTGGGATAAGCATAAAGAGTCAATTCGTCGCTGCCAATATTTTTAATAATGATAGTATGTTTTACATTGCTGCCGGTTTTAACCGTGCCGAAATCCCAGGATTCTTCGGATATATCAAGTCGGGGAACCCGGATTTGTGATTCCCCACATCCGAAAAACGAAGTAATTAAAGCAACAATGCTCAGACAAATCGCTCCAATCAATAATCGTTTTTTCATTTCTAAAACTTTTCGGGTAAAAAAGGCCACAAGCAAGATATGTTTCCGTCCAATTAAGGGCTCCGGCGTTTTTAAGGCTATAACTTATCCTACGTCAAATGGCAATGGGTGTCAATTAGCCTCATAGTTTATGACTCGCATACTTCATCTTTCTGTACCGGGGTAATATAATCTATAAAATCGTTTCGGTCGAGAAATTTTAATTGAATTACAGGTTACTGGTTGCTCAATTTCGTTGCAGTAACGGCTAAAGGTGAAATGGCGACTCAATTTCTTGACTGAGGTATGCTCCAGTAGTAACATATTTATATGAGTAATCCTGGTAAAAAGAAGCAAAAGAACATTTTGGGGTCTGGCCACGGCTTGCTCCGCCAAGACGAGTCAGCTTCAAAGATTTGGGTAGGGGCAGGTCTGCTGGTAGTTATGACGGTGGCGGCATATCTGCCGGCAACGCGATGCGGTTACATCTGGGACGACGATGCTTACGTTACAGAAAATACGCTGCTGTCTGCACCTGATGGACTGAGCCGCATCTGGTTTTCAAAAGACTCGCCCTCTCAGTACTTTCCGCTTGTTTATACAAGCTTTCGCATCGAGTACGCACTGTGGGGACTAAAGCCGCAGAGTTATCACATCACAAATATTTTGCTGCACGCAATTAATGCCGTATTGTTATGGCGGTTACTGCGTTCCTTATCAATACCCTGGCCATGGCTTGCTGCTGCGATATTCGCTCTGCATCCAGTGCAGGTCGAATCGGTGGCGTGGATTACCGAGCGCAAAAATGTGTTAATGACATTCTTCTTTCTTCTATCGCTTTTGACATGGCTGCGATTCGCAGAAAGGTCAGAAAATCACCAGCGGGCCTGGCCGCTCTACATACTTTCACTGCTGCTGTATATGCTTTCGCTTTTCAGCAAAACAACCGCCTGCACATTGCCGGCTGCACTTGTGTTGTCGCTTTGGTTAAAAAGCATTCCTATCAGCAGTAAACGCTGGTTACAAATTGTGCCGTATATCTTGCTTGGGTTGGCGATGGGAATACTTACGACCTGGTGGGAACACATACATCTGCGCGTAAACACAGTAAATTTTGGGCTAAACCCAATTGAACGGCTGCTGATTGCCGGCCGGGCTTTATGGTTTTATATCAGTAAGCTTGTTTTTCCGGTAAATCTGACCTTTAGCTATCCACAGTGGAGGATTAACACAACAGCACCGCTGCAATACTGTTGGGTGGCGGGCTGTCTGGTTGCAGGCTGGGGAATGTGGCACTGGCGCGATAAACTCGGGCGAGGCCCTATCGCAGCAATTATTTTTTTCACCGCCACATTGCTGCCTATGCTTGGGTTTATATCGCTGTATACATTTGTCTATACTTACGTGGCCGACCACTACCAATATGTGGCCTGTATAGGACCAATTGCACTGGCTGTTGGAGCTGGTTATCACATTACTGCCCGGGTTAGCGATTTGGGAAAATCAATGGCAAAAATAATCGCAGCCGCTGTCCTGGTAACGTTCGGAACACTTACATGGCATCAGTGCCATATTTACAAAAACGCAGAAACACTATGGTGCGACACGGTTAAGAAGAATCCGAACTCCTGGCTAGCAAACAACAATTATGGAACGGTGCTACATGAGCAGGGCAAGCTGAATGAGGCACTTAGATATTACTACACAGCACTGCTGGAAAAACCCAGCTATTGGCAAACATACAATAATATAGGCCGGATAATGCTTAAAACGGAACAGTTCGAGCAGGCCGTTTGGTATTTTAGCCAAGTTCTGCTGGCTGTGCCTAAGGATGGTATCCTGAGCGAGAACGATAAAAGACAGCTAAGAGAAGTGCACTATCACATGGGTTTAGCACTATCGGCGCAGGGTAAATTTGACGAAGCTATCCGTCACTATCGTCAGGTGTTAGAAATCAAGCCCGACGATTGGCAGGCACACTACGGCCTCGGCCTTGCGCTGCAATCGCAAGGCCGGCTTGACGAAGCTCTCCTTCACTACCGCCAGGCACTGCAGGCGGAGCCCAACTTTCTGCCTGCCCGGAACAACGCAGCATTGATTCTTCTTGCTACACATCCGGACGCAAACGCTCGCGATGCTAAGCAGGCCAAACCCTAATATTGGCGGAGAAGCTCTGAGTAGTGAATATCCAGGCGGCGTTAAGCTGGAACGGTTTGTCGGCGGCGAAGGCTGTAACTTATCCTGACCTGATTAAAAAAATACGCCGGGGATACTCAATCCCCGGCGCATCAATTCAGAGAAAATCCCTTATTGCAAAGAAGGTGTTGTCCAATTTACCCATCTTGCTGCGTCATAGTTGAAATTGTTGTCATTTCTCATGATGCCGGTAGTT
>CAIYOL010000079.1 GCA_903927855.1 uncultured Planctomycetota bacterium | reverse complement strand
CCCCCTAAGCTGGCATTGATAACGTCATTTAACCATATTGGCAGTCAGAAGTCAAGAGTTTTTTTGGAACTTTTTGCCGATGGCTAAATAAACAGCACTGAATTGGGTTAAAATACTGCCTAAAACGACTAAAAAAGGTGATTTTCGGGCAAGAGAGAGGGCGAAATTTTTTTACAAAAATCGCTTATACCGCTACTTGTTCGAGCGTTTAGCTTTTTCTGTTCGTTTTTCTTATCGGTCTTTCCTGTACAAACCGGCTGATGTTACGGACAGCCTGGCGGAGGCGCTGCTCGTTTTCGACAAGAGCTATCCGCATATAATTTTCGCCGTTTTCTCCGAAAGCCCTGCCCGGTGAAATTACGACATCCGCATACTCCAGAAGGTCCATTGCATAATCGAGGCTGCCTTTGCCTTTGGAGTGTTCCTGCGGCACCTTCGCCCAAACGAACATCGAAGCCCGCGGTTTTTCGACTTCCCAGCCAATTCTGTTAAGTCCGTCGCAGACAACGTCCCTGCGGGACTGGTATTTTTGGTTTTGAACAATAATATCGTTGTTGCACTCTCTCAAGGCGATAATTCCTGCAATCTGGACGGCCTGGAATATGCCATAGTCATAGTAGCCCTTGATTGTTGCAAGGTAATTGAGCATATCTTTATTCCCAGCGGCAAAGCCGATTCGGAAACCGGCCATATTATAGGGTTTGCTCAGTGTAATAAACTCGACGCCGACATCTTTTGCGCCTTTGACGGAGAGAAAGCTCGGCGCTTTATAGCCGTTGAAGCAGGTTTCGCCGTAGGCAAAATCGTGAATGACCGCTATACCGAACCGCTTTGCCAAATCGACGACTGGTTCGAAAAATCCTTCGTCAACGGTCATCGCGGTTGGATTATGAGGGTAATTAAGAATAAGCAGCTTCGGCCTAGGATACAGATGCTCCACTACCCCTGTAATATTATTGATAAACTTTTCATCATTGCCCAAAGGCACCGTTATCACATTCGCTCCGGCCAAAGCCACAGCGTAATTGTGTATGGGGAAAGCAGGGTCGGGGACAATTGCGGTATCACCAGGGCCCAGCATTGCCAGGCACATATGGCTGAATCCTTCTTTTGAGCCGATACAAGCCAGCACTTCCGTCTCCGGGTCCAGCTGCACATTCCAAAGGCGGGCGTACTTTTTGGCAACCTCGCCCCTCAGGTTCTTAATGCCTTTTGAAGCACTGTATCGGTGGTTGCGCGGGTCACGGGCCGCTTCGCATAACTTGTCAACGATAATTTGCGGAGCCGGGTCAGTGGGATTACCCATTCCAAGGTCGATAATATCCGCACCCTGCTGACGTTTAGCCAATTTCAGAGCATTTAACCGCCCGAAAAGATAGGGCGGCAAACGCGTGATTCTCTGTGCCGGCTCAATCTTAAATTCTGCCATAATCTTTACCTGCTAAATCAACAAGCGCATTCTTAATACAATCGGATAGTCTACACTTAAATGATAAATTTTCAAATTATTTTATCTTATGAAATGATACTGAGTTGGAGAAATACTCAGAAATGTAAACCGGAATTATTTACGGTACTGTACAAGCACATACTGGCAGAAATATCTGAGGGGATGAACGCTGCCTAACAATACCTTATCTATAGCGAACAATGCCCGCCTGAACCTTCGCCCAACAAGCCTTTGAAGCCGAATCAGCAGACCATAGCTTTGTTTTTCGACAGTTCGAAAAAGTCTTCCTGCTGCGATAAGTTCCTCGGTCGTCAAAGGTCTATCATCGAGCGTTTCAATGTATTTCCCCCATGCCTTCCGTTGCAACACCGAAGGCCTATAATAACGGTCCCCCTTTTTTCCTGCAGGAAACAGTTTCTGGATAAAGTCAAAAATTTTACTGTTCTCGACAGGTTCAGAGAACACCGCGATGCCGTTTTCTTTCAATACCCTATGAGTTTCCTGCACTGCTTTTATGAGATCAATGTGGGACAAATGATGCAATATCCTCATACCAACCACAATATCAAACGAGTTCGCCTCAAACGGCAACTGCAATATACTTGCTTCTCGGAACTCGCAATCAACCTGATTAATTCCGGCCAACATGTTTGCTGAGGCTATCAAGCTCGGTCCGATGTCAAGTCCTGCGACTTTTGCTCCTTGTTTCGCAAGAAAAACAGAAAAGACTCCATGCCCGCATCCTAACTCAAGCACTTTTTTCCCGCCAATGGACCCCAGATACTTCATAAGACCGTCGTGCATCTCGATTCCCTGATAAGGTGAGTTGGTGATTATAAACCTCTCAGGATTTTTTTGCATAGCGACCATTCGCTCTTGCCCGTACTGATCCCATCTTTTTTGCTCCTTGGATTCTTCAGATACATTTTTCATTTCGCTACTTTCTATCTCCCGTACTTTTTCATCTGTAGTTTATCTGCTATCTGCTCGGTGAAATTCAACGACCATCCTGAAAATTTACTCACCCTTTCCTTACCCGTCAAACAATTTCTACGTATTCTGTGGGATGGGAAGAGAACATCGTATCCACTTGGTAAAGATAATATATGCGGTTAGTAGTTGTTATAAAGATATCTTGAAGCAGGCATCACGCTCGGAGTGCAGGCTTTGTTATTCCCATTCAATCGTCGCCGGCGGCTTACTCGATATATCATACACGACACGGTTGACCCCGCGAACCTCGTTAATAATTCTGTTGGATATTACACCCAGCACGTCATAAGGGATATGGGAAAAATCAGCGGTCATAAAATCGGGGGTCTCGACCGCCCGAACAGCAATGACATTCTCGTAGCTTCGTTCATCGCCCATTACGCCGACGGTCGAGACAGGCAAAAGCACTGTTAACGCCTGAGATATTTTTCTATACAGTCCCGCCGACCTTATTTCATCTATTAAGATTTCATCGGCAGCCCGCAGAATTTGCAGCCTTTGCGGGGTGACTTCACCAATAATTCTCACAGCAAGGCCGGGGCCCGGGAAAGGATGCCGCCAGACAATATCTTCGGGTAGTCCCAGATACTCACCGACGGTGCGGACCTCGTCCTTAAACAAATCCCGCAGCGGCTCAATCAGCTCGAAACCGAGTTGCTTCGGCAGTGCGCCTACATTGTGGTGGAGTTTTATGTTGGCAGCGGGATTACCGTCTTTAGCACCAGACTCAATAACATCAGGATAAAGAGTTCCCTGCGCGAGAAACCTGACGTTTTTAATCTTCGACGCTTCGGACTTGAACGCCTCGATGAATTCGGCACCTATTATTCGCCGTTTCTGTTGCGGGTCTATCGCGCCGGCCAATCCCTTCAGGAATTGTTTAGACCAGTCTATGACCCGCAGGTTTATGTGAAAGTGGTCTCCGAAAGTTGAAGTAACATTTTCTCGCTCATTATTTCGAAGCAGGCCGTTATCAACGAAAATACAAACAAGCTGGTCACCTATCGCCTTATGGACGAGTGAAGCGGTAACTGATGAGTCCACGCCGCCGCTCAGGCCGCAGATGACCATAGCGTCGCCGACCTTTTTGCGAATCTCTTCGGTTGTTTTATCAACGAAGTCGCTCATTTTCCAGTCGCCGCTGCAACGGCAGATATTATAAAGGAAATTTTTCAAAATCTCCTGTCCCTGCGGCGTGTGCGCAACTTCGGGATGGAATTGAACACCAAAGAAATTTTTATTTTTATGTCTTACCGCAGCATAAGGACAAGTCTCGGTGGTTGCTAATACCGCGAAATCATCGCCTAATTTACTGACCTGGTCGCCGTGGCTGGCCCAGACTGTTATTGAATCCGGCAGATGTGCAAACAAATCGCTCTTGTCAACTATCGACAGAGTTGTCCTCCCATATTCTCGTTTTTGCGCCGGAACAACATGTCCACCGAGGAATTTACATCCGAGCTGCATTCCGTAACAGATGCCCAAAATCGGCAGACCTAACTCGAAGATTTTGCGGTCGCATTCTATCGCATTTTTGCTATAGACGCTTGCGGGACCGCCGGAGAGTATTAAACCCTTTAGAGGAAGCTGCCGTAACTGCTTAGCCGGTGTGTCTGCCCGAAAAATCTCCGAGTAAACGTTGTGCTCTCGAACCCGCCTTGCTATCAGTTGGCTGTACTGGCTGCCAAAGTCAAGAATGGCTATCATCTCATGGTTCATAATTCGTTAGTCGCGCCCCATAAACGCCCCGTAAGGGGGAACCTAACTGTTAGTCTTCGAAAGGCACGGTCGCTGAATAGTTCGGCGCCTCTTTAGTTATCTGGATATCGTGCGGATGCGATTCACTGACAGAAGCCGAGCTTACACGTACAAAGCGGCTATTTTTTCTAAGCTCTTCGATATTTCTTGCCCCGCAATACCCCATTCCTGCCTGGAGGCCGCCGACAAGCTGATAGACAAAACCGTCCAGTGTTCCACGGTATGGCACGCGGCCTTCAACACCTTCGGGGACAAGTTTGTCTTTCTCGGTAGTTTTCTTTTGGCCGTATCTTTCCGCCGAACCTTTGACCATCGCCCCTAAAGAACCCATCCCCCTGTATTCCTTGAACTGTCTGCCCTTATATATAACCAATTGTCCGGGGCTTTCCTTCAGACCTGCAAACAGCGAGCCGATCATGACGGTTGAAGCGCCGGCAGCAATGGCCTTTGTTATGTCGCCGGACAATCTTATTCCTCCATCGGCTATGACGGGGATATTATGCTTGTCTGCCACCTCAGTGCAGTTGATTATCGCCGATATTTGCGGCATACCGGCGCCGGAAATCACCCTGGTAGTACAAATTGCACCGGGGCCGATGCCGACTTTGAGAGCGTTTGCACCGGCTGCTATTAAATCCTTGGCTGCATCCGCCGTCGCAATATTTCCTGCAATTACGTCAATATCATACTTGCTTTTAATGGTCTTGAGGGTGTCGATAACATTTTGTGAATGGCCGTGGGCGGTATCGACGACGATAACGTCCACCTCAGCTTCTATCAAGGCAGCGATTCTCTCATAATCCTGCACGCCTACCGCCGCCCCAACTCGCAGCCTGCCCCGCTCATCCTTGGCGGCCATCGGATACTGCTGAACACGGTCAATGTCCCTCATCGTAATCAGGCCCGTCAATTCGCCTTTCGAGTTGACTAAAGGCAGCTTTTCGACCTTGTGCTTTTGCAGAATCTCTTTTGCCTGTTCGAGTGTTGTTTCCGCGGGGGCTGTAATGAGCTTGTCTTTTGTCATTACCGTGCTTATTTTAACGTCATAGTCTTTTAGAAACTTCAAGTCCCTACGAGTTAGAATGCCTACCAGTCTTTTGCCGTCGACGATAGGAAAGCCCGAGACATTATATTCGTTCATCAGCTCTCGTGCTCTTCTTACAGGTTCAGCAGGCGATAATGTTACGGGGTCGAGGACACGTTCGTTCTCAGAGCGTTTGACCTTTGCGACCTCCAGCTTCTGCGCGTCAATCGACAAATTTTTGTGAATTATTCCTATGCCGCCTTCCTGAGCCAGGGCGATAGCCAGCTGCGCTTCTGTGACGGTATCCATAGCGGCGGAGACAATGGGGATATTTAGTGTGATATTGTTGGTCAGCTGTGTGCTGGTCTGGGCCTGGCTCGGCACAAAATCGCTCTTGGCCGGTATAAGCAGCACATCATCGAAAGTTATACCTTCGGCGACGATTTTACTTTTGTCCATTATTCTCTCCAAATCACGCTGCTTAGTATCTATATAAACCAGATAGTATAATAATACTGTAATCAGACGTCAAACCTATTTTTCAGCCTTTTGCCCTGTTTGCCCTGTTTTTTACGAGCTGGCGCAGCCAAAAATCAAGTTTGTGAAAAACAGGTTGACATAACGTTGTCTCGGCGGTTACAATCCCTCGGCTTTTTTGAGCTTAACTCAATTCAGTAATAAGGAGGCAGTTACATATGCCAGATGCCGAAAAGCTATTAAAAGAGAAACTAACAGATGAACATTATAATAAGCTCGCCGCGATTAATAATCCGAAGCTGAATGAATTTGTGGCTGATGCAATCGAGCTTTGCAGGCCCGCGAAGGTGTTTATCTGCACGGATAAGCCCGAAGATTTGGAAGACACTCGCAGACAAGCGGTAGAAACCGGCGAAGAGAAACCCCTGAAAATGAAAGGACATACCATCCACTTTGACGGGATGGAGGACCAGGGTCGCGACCGGGAGGTCACCAAATACCTCATTCCGAAGACCGAGACGCTGAGCAAAGCACTTAATCAAATCGAACGAGAGAAAGGTCTGTCTGAGGTTCGCGGGTTACTTAAGGGTGCGATGGCGAATCGGACGATGATTGTTCGCTTCATGACGCTCGGCCCCAACAATTCGCCGTTCAGTATTCCCTGCGTCGAGTGCACCGATTCCTACTATGTTTCCCACAGCCTGAACCTGTTATACCGGCCGGGTTATGAAGAATTCAAACGATTAGGACCGAAGGTGCACTTCTTTGCCACGCTGCACTCCTGCGGTAAGATGGATGAGCGTATGGTAAGCACCGAATCCGACAATAAGCGCATCTACATTGACTATACTACCGACACCGTGTACAGCGTCAACACACAATACGGCGGCAATACAATAGGGCTGAAGAAACTCGCGCTGCGACTGACGATACGAAAGGCCGACCGTGAGGGCTGGCTTGCTGAGCATATGTTCCTATCAGGAGTTTACGGGCCGGGCGGACGTAAAACCTATCTTGCCGGTGCGTTTCCCAGCGCCTGCGGCAAAACATCCACAGCAATGCTGCCCGGAGAAACTATCCTCGGCGACGACATCGCTTATTTCCGCGCAGTCAACGGCCGCTGCATGGCTGCCAACGCAGAGGCGGGCATCTTCGGCATCATCCAGAATGTCACCGCCAAGAGCGACCCTGAGATTTGGGAAGTGCTGTCAGAACCGGGCGAGGTGATATTCTCAAACTTGCTGGTCAAGGATGGGAAACCCTATTGGCTCGGTATGGGAGAAGAAACCCCTGCAGACGGCGAAAACTTCTCAGGAAACTGGTATAAAGGCAAAAAAGACTCAAAGGGCAATGAAATCCCATTGGCTCACAAGAACGCCCGCTATACCGTGGCGCTGAATGTTCTGGAGAACTGCGACCCTGAGCTGAACAATCCCAAAGGAGTAGAACTGGCAGGTATTATGTACGGCGGACGTGACGCCAAGGCCAGCGTGCCCTGCCAGCAGGGCTTCGACTGGGAACACGGGATTATCACCTACGGCGCCTCGCTGGAAACAGAGACCACTTTTGCCACCATCGGTAAAGAAGGCGTACCCGAAATCAACCTGATGAGCATCCAGGACTTTGT
>CAIYOL010000078.1 GCA_903927855.1 uncultured Planctomycetota bacterium | reverse complement strand
TTTCTGCGCTGAAAGGAAAAATCAATCAAAATGAAGTTAATTATGCGAAACGAACCCAATTTCCAAAAAAGTCAAATACTTATAACCGCAGTTACAGCAATGGATTACAGCGAAAAAATGAAATTGGACACTTGGTCAAAACGAACCCAAACGAACCCAATTTTACCGGCCTCCGCCGGTAAAATTGCCCTGAGCAAAGCCGAAGGGCCTATTGTCGAACCAACAAAACCATCAAGAAGGCTAAACTTTCCAGGTTTTGGAGTCCTTAACAAATTTGCTTTGCGACATCATGCCGATAAGAGTAGATGCCAGGAGCAATACAGGCAAAAACCACTGGTGGTTGTAGAGCATTGCCTTCATAGTTTCAGTCGGCGGCTCCTGAACTCTCTCGTAGTGATAGAGCAGCGACAGTACGCCCGTTACAATAAGGGTCCCGCCGCCAAGACTTGTAAAAAGCATAACGGCAATTCGGAAGACAATGAACGAAATCATACCGCCTGCGATAATGCCTATAAGGGCGCCTGCCGGCATGTATCTTTCCGGCAGTCCGCAGGCGTACCAGATACCGCTGGTCAGGATGCCGCCTGAAACAGCTCCTAACAGGCTGACGGCCCACCGCATCAAAGGTATCGACAATCCGCCTAAAGCAACAAGACCGAGTATGCCGCCTAAAATCTCCGAACCGAACCGAGCACCGATATTGATACCGGCAAATACGCCTACAAGTCCAAAGCAAATAACAACCAGCACCTTGAAAATACGCCACCCGTAAAGCAGATACACCACCCCAAACGAAATGGCAATAATTGCCTGCAGCCACGACAGCGTTGTTACTTGCCCCCAGAGGGAATCAAGAACAGGTTGTACCCTTAAAACCGGCTCCGATGAGCTTCCCGCTGCCTGGGCAAGAATTGTTAAAGGCTCCATCATTCGTCTCCTTAATCTTCCTGCGTTTCTTCAAATTTTAATACTGTCGACCCCTGCAATAGAATCCCGGCTATCTGCCTCGCCAGTTTTCCGATACCGTCTCCGGCTCTCTTCCGTTTTTACTCTTTTGTTTTCTCCCTGTCAGCTTTTCCTTAATGCGCTCGCATAGTAACAGCTGCTCAGCCATCCCAAAAGCGGTCATCGCTGCAAAAACGCCCAGATAGTATAACTGGTTCTGGCAAATCCTGCTGACGGGCGCAGCACCTTTATACAATAATAGCAGTATCATCCCTGCAAAAATAAGTATTGTCCCCAGGGCCGCACAACAAAAAGCCGAAGTTAAACGCTGCAGGAAAAATCCAGCCGCCAGAAATATTACCGCCAGCACCGCTATTATTGCCCGCTCGTAAATCAGCATCCGCGAAAAAATCTGCTCCGTCTCGGCGGCAAAGCGGGCTATGTATACTTCCACTCTTTCTACACTTTGCTGGGTGCTGAGTTTTTGCGTTTTGTCCCACTCTACCGAGGCCGCTCCACCTGCATTTGCAATGTACGGCCCGGCCAAAACGGCAAAACCAAGAATTGCCGCCAGAACCCCGGCCAGTATTGCGATGAATATCCTTTCAAGCACTACCGCGACAACTGCCGCGAGACCCGCCGAAATCGCCGCTGGCACAATATTTTGGCCGCTTATAAAAAATCCACAAATGCCACCACTGGCTGCGCCAACGATTGCCACCAGTACTTTTCTAAACCCCAGCCCGCCCAGCCAGACAAATAAGCCCAGCAGAACGGTCGCCAATCCAGGCACTATCAACACTACCGGGTTGAAACATACTGCCGCTTGTTCTAATTGTCGGGCAATTTCAAACATATCCTCTTTCAAGCCATGCAAACACTCTCCTGCACCCTCTCGACGTGAATCTGAGCGCAACGGGTGCGGAACTACTTTATTTATTATCGGCCTGACAGCGTGATTTTCGTTAAATAGATGGAATGTTTTGCCGCCTCTATTTTGGATACGGGCAAAATGGCGCAATAACCCGGATTGAACGCCAGCCACTAAATACCGAAACGACAAAAGATTAGATATAAATTGCCGAAAAAGGCTGACTTCCTCCCTTAATACGCACGATAAAATGCGGATGAGAGGAGTCGAACCTCCACGGGCGAAGCCCACAGGTACCTGAAACCTGCGCGTCTGCCAGTTCCGCCACATCCGCGGCAAACACCTATATTAGCTTCTTTCGCTAATCAGTCAAGAATTTGCCATAATTAGGTTAGAATGTGCAAAAATTGTGTGTTTTTCGAGCTGATAGTAAAGCAGCTCAGACAGCAGCAGGGACCATATTTTTTTGGCTGTTTGCTGGTAAGCGGCTCTCAAAACGCTTCTTCGCCTCCCCGACAAGGTAGAAGCTGCCAGTAATACAGATTAAATCCTCTTTGCTCACAGCACTTTTTGCAAGTTGCAGCGCTTCACCCAGACTCACAGCGCTCTGGCACATCTTGCCGCATATCTCGGTGTACATATCCGCCAAATCCTCCGGCGGCATCGCTTTCGGCGAGGTGCTCCGCGTAAATATCACTTTATCCGCTCCATACTGCAATTTATCCAGCATTCCCACGATATCTTTGTCGTTGTTGCAGCCGAAGATTATCACCATAGAATCATAAGAAACACTCTGACCTATCGCATGTATCAGCGCCTGGATGCTTGCGGCATTGTGAGCGCCGTCAATCATAATTCTCGGGTCATCACAAATCATCTCCATTCGGCCGGGTAACCAGACTTTTCCAAGCCCTTCTATCGCCTTTGCATTATCTATTTCGTAGCCGCTCGATTTAAGTTTATCCAGCATAGCCAGCGCCAAACCGCAGTTAATGGCCTGATGTTTGCCGTGCAGCGGCACACGAAGGTGCTCGAAGCTGCTCGTTGGCGTTGTAAGGCAGACTCTCATATGAGGCCCGTACTCACGTGAATTTTCAAATCGATATGAGAAATCGATATCATGGCCCGTAACGCTAAGAGGCGCCTTAACCGCTGCTGCATGCGTTCTTAGAACCTCCATTGCCTCCGGATCCTGCTGAACAGTAACTGCCGGAACACCGCGTTTGAAAATCCCGGCCTTTTCCTTGGCAATGCTGTCAAGAGTTTTGCCGAGCTGCTGCTGATGGTCAATACTCAAGCTGGTTATGCCCACCACTTCGGGTTTAATCACGTTGGTACTGTCTAATCGGCCGCCTAATCCGGTCTCGATTACGGCTATATCTACTTTCACATCCGCAAAATGCATAAACGCCATCGCCGTCATTATCTCAAAGAAGGTGGGCGCCTCCGTCTTCGACATCTTCTCTATAGGGGCATAAATGCGGTTCAGCAGACCCAGCATCTCACGCTCGCTAATCATTTTCGAATTTACCGCAATCCGCTCATGGAGGTGCACCACGTGCGGAGAGGTATATAAGCCAACGTTATAACCGTTCGCTTCGAGCATCCTCGCCAGCATCGTTGCAGTTGAGCCTTTTCCTTTTGTGCCGGCTATATGGGCCGTTGCGATTTTCTTGTGCGGATTGCCCACCAGGGAAAGCAGTTTTTCCATCCTGTCGAGGTTAAACGTCGTAACATTATACCGCAGCGCTGTTTCCGTCTCGTAATTTGTCCGCGCGTAAAGGTAGCTTATGGCCTCTTTGTAGCTCTTAAAGGCCTTTTTGGATTCGACTTTGGCGACTTTTGAAGCGCGTTTTTTCGCCTGTTTCTTTCCGGTTGTTTTTACGACTTTTGGCATAAATAACTCATAATAACAATTAGGGCCTCGCTGGTCAATGCTAATATGCGAAAATAGCCGAAAAACCCGTATAACTACGGGTGTAACACAATGGCTGATAAACACTTAACATACGACCGATAAAAAGCTTATATAAAAACACCAATCCTACACTTATTATCGCCTTGAAAATTCATCCTTCAGCAAAACTAATTATGTAATTAGATTTGTTTATAATATGATGCCTTCCAGCGTATATTTATACTTATTCATTACTATTATTAGGCGTTTCTTGTTCGACATTTGATGTCTATCCTGCGTAAGAATTTCTATCAAAAGCATAAAGATGGCTTACGCCGGCGCAAATACCTGCACACTGAAAACGGCTAATTTCAAAATTTTTCCTGTCTCTTTCTCGAAGTAAGACAGGGAAGAAGCGCTCCTGGCGTCTGCAACCCATGGCCGGAGGCCGGAGCCGTATAGGCGGCTGCGGCCCTGCCCTGCTTTTGTGAACATTTCACGGCTATAAAATCACAGCAGAACTACCTCAGCGCTCCTGCGAGACATCTATGTTCAAAACAACGGGGAAATGGTCAGAAATATTCTCATCGAACTCGCTGATTTTGTCCGCATCATCTTCTTTAATGACATCAATGTCTTTACCTTTGGGAACATTTTTTTTGGCGGAAGCAATCTCTCTTTTCAAACCAGGCGAGCAAAAAAACCTGTCAAACCGTTGGCTCAGCTGGCCATCAAAAATGGCTGTTTTTTCGGGGTCATACAGGCAGCAATACTTGATATCCTTAAGCGGCTGGTCTATCCCCGACTCGCCGTAGTAAATATTAGTGTCTCCCGAAATAAGCACATCATCATCAAGCTTGTTCGTGTTCGTTTCCAGCCAGTTCGCTAACTGCTCGATGTTAAGCTGCCGCTGCTGCCTCGCTTCGGCTTCAGGCATAGCTTTCAAATGAATGTTTATATAGTTGAATTTGAGAGCGGCATTTTCCCCCTTGGCCTCGACGGCGGCCATAAACGGGCGACGAATATGATTGAATGAATCGCCGGGGGTAATTGAGATGGTATCAGAAAGTGACCACTGGTCCTGTTTGTAAAGGAAAGCAAGACGCTGATTCTCGTTGCGGCCATCAAGAATATATTTCCATTGTTCCCCTTCGCTGGTAATACCCTTATTGAGCTCGTTGACGATAAGGTCGAGGTAATAACATCTGGGCTGGCCGTCAACAGAGTAAGTCGCTCCTATTTCCTGCAAGGCAAAGAGAGTAGCCCCCGTCTTAGTGATGTAAGCGGCATATTCCGGGACATTTTCGACCGCGTCCAGCTGATTGCCGGAGTTGGTTCCCAGCCATTTCATGTTCCAGGTGGCGACCTTTCTGATATTTTCTGCCGCACTCAGACATGAAGAGGTCAGGAGCAGGATAATAGACATAATGTTCAGAATTCTCTTTTTCATTTTTTTCTCCTTTCGCATATCCAATAATTAATAGATTTCCCCCTGCAGGGGACATACCTTATACGTGCAATATAACTCTTGCCGCCCCAGTTGCTGGCCTCTCCGCTGCCTCGGTTGGCAATTATCAGCGTCTAAGGGCAAATACGCAAGCTTTTTTTGCAATATCCGCAAAGTAAAGCCGCCGTCGCAGGCGACGGGGCTAAACGAAAAGCGTTTTCGATATCTTCGCAGTTAGGGAAAACTAAAAAGAAGGCGAAGGTCAAGGGGGTTTTGTGGATAGATTTGAAACGGTAACTCTTTCGAACTCAGATTTGGACAAGTGAATCGACCAAGTAATCCCCGAAGTCAAGGACTTCAAAGGCTAAATTTAGATACTTGCCCGAAGGTTCACAACAGAAAAACGGCTCACCACGTTTGTGTAGCTGTATATTGGACCGCAGCCACAGAATCGGCTTCGAGCTTCACTTCAAATCTGGCGGTGCTGGCATCACGTTTTTCATATTTATGCGTTGATTTATCAATGGTCCAGTTGACCGATTGAGGGAACTTTTCATCAACAAAAACCGTAACAGCCTCAGTCTTTCTGTTTCGAAGCTCGATTTTATGGGTTTCGCGTGTCATCCGTCTGTCGTGCTGGCTATCGACCAGCGTATATTCAGCAACCACATCAAAGGCATTGCCAATATAAAGCAGCAGCTTTTCCTTGTTTGGCGTGTGGTCGATTGTATCTTCGCCGACAAACTCGAGCGTATCATCAGCCGGGTCCTTCTTAAAAACGCGGATTTTGCCTTTAGGCAGCGCAATGCCAAGGTTATTTTCTTTGGCATTTTCAAATTCGAGCTTTATCTGGACCTTGCCGCTTTGCTGGCCGCGACTATACATATACTGCTGCCCGCGTTCATAGATATAAAGCTTTTTTACCGGAACGCCCAGAGCAGGGGTGATAAACTCGATTTGCTTGACTTGATTATTGTTTATGGTGCTTTTTCGGCCGAGGGTATAAAGGTGGTATTCCATAAACGCTTTTTCTTCAAAGCCGGCCATCTCAGCCTCCATAGGAGCAGCAGCCTTCATCACCCTGTCCCTCATCGGTTGCGGCGCAGTTACTCTTCTGACATCGCCGGCAATCAGTTTTATGGTTGAATTCTTGTAAGTTGCGCCGCTTCTGTTATCGATTGTCACCCAGCCGGCAAAATCAATCTTTGTCTCATCGGCATTTAAGACCGCTGAATAATCAGCGTTCCAGCTGATTTGCCCGGTGGTATAGGTTACTTGACAAAGCTGAGCGCCTTTTTCTTTCGCGTCTGTAAGCCAGACCAGTGTCGGCCTGGTGACCAAATCGTCGGGCATTTCTTTCAGTGAAACTTCTTCTATGCTGCTTTTATCTAAAATCTCGATATCGTTTTCCTGGCTTTTCAATATCAAACTGTCGCCCATCGCAGCTAAAAGCTGACCGGTCGATTTCCTGCCTGTGTCGGCGCCGCTGCCCTTTAAGACAGCCGTAACATTTTTATCAATATAGCGTTTGAGGAGACTATCGGTATTGACGAGGTCGTATTCGTAGTTCTGTTCGAGAACAGATACTGCGCCCGGCTCGGAGAGGCAGCGGAAATTTACGCTGGTCGGGTCAATCGCCGAGGCGACATCTGTAAACTTTGCCGTATTGAGGCCTTTCTCAAATGACATTTGCCGGGATTCTCTCACGACGGCAAAGTTGTCATTATAGATTGTGAGAGCGGTTCCCTGTTCGCCGCTTTTTTGCGGCCCAGCAAAACCTGCTGAACAGGCCGCTACGCAAACTATTGCTAAAAATATTATTCGCTTTTTCATTTTCTTTTCCCTTAAATTTTAACATGAGATATTTTTGGAAAGGTATTGTCGCAGAGTTTTTGCTGTGCGTCAAGGCCGGTTAGAAATTTCGTAACGAGGCAGTAATATGATGCCGGAGGGGAAAATTTCCAACGATGTGCCGGAAATAAAAACCGCCCCTCGGAAACTGCCGAGGGGCGGACATTAACGAGTTCAACGATTGGCCGCTGAACATTTATATGAGCTATCGTGTCAAGCTGCCTATGGTTCTTGTTCGACCTCTCCGGCTCTCTCTTCTGCGACATTAGTCACCCTTGGGTTGCTAAAGTTGGTCGCTTTGAAGTCCTCGGCCTCCCTTGGAGAAAGCATCTGATTGGTAAGAATCCTCGGCGTTATGAAAATAAGCAGCTCGTTGGTTTTAACCTCTTCACTTACATTCGAAAATAAAGTTCCCATCATCGGCACATCGCCGAGTACCGGTATTTTTTTAACCGTTTGCGTAACTGTCCTTCTGCGAAGACCGCCAAGCACAACAGTCTGACCATTTTTTATCAATGCTTTCGTATCAAGTTTACGGGTGTCAACCGTTGGCACAGTTTGCACGGACCCTACGAGTTTGCCTTTCTCTGAAACAACGCCAAATTCCGGCACAATGTGCAATCTTACCATATCGTCCCTTGTAACATGCGGGGTAACCTTAAGCTCAACGCCAACATCTTTAAAAGATATCGACGTCATCGAACCGCCGGAGGAGGTTTGGCTCGTCTCCGTGTAGGGAATTTCGCTTATGATTTTGAACTCGGCGGTTTCGTTATCAAGCACCAGAATACGAGGGTTGGCAAGGAGCTTGGCGCCAACTTCGGAACTCAGCATGCTCAGCGCCACCTCTACATCAACCGTATCGAGAAAAGCAATGTGTATGGTGCCGCCCGTATCCGCAGAGAATGAGCCGCCTACAAAGGGCTTGCTCTTTTGGAAAGGCCTTTGAGTTCCGTCGGTATTTGTCCGCCAGCTCTCGGATGAATCTTTGACTTTATCTTTTGTATCGGTGGTTGTCCATCCTGTCGTTCCGGGTTCATCTGTAGTTTCAGTCTTAGTAATAGTTCCGGTGTTTGTTGGGTCAATGGTATCCACAGTATCAGTTATGGTCTGTTTCCACGTAGAGGTTGGACTTGTTGCAGTATCTACCCTCTGAAATGTGTCTTTGTCTGTAATAGTCGTGAGAGGTGTATTGCGTCCGGCAAAGAACTCCGTCCCGATATCAAATCCGTCTGTGGAGGTTACGTCGTAGATTCTTACCTCGACCATCAGCTGGGGTGTGATGCGGTCAATTTCGCCGATGAAGTCATCTATGGCCCTTATTGAGCTTGAGGTATCGGTAACGATTATATTGCTGGTACCAAGATTGGAAGATATTGAACCCCGCTTTGAAATGAATTTCTTCAAAGCAGTTTCGACTTGTGTAACATCTGCGTAAGTAATTCGATAAACCTTGCTTACAAGCACTTCGCCTTTTTGAGCAATATCATCAGCCGGTGCTACCCTTATCATATTCTTGTCTATTACACAGCCATAGCCGTTTACAGCAAGAATATTATTCAGCGCCTCTTCCAGCGGCACATTTGTAAGTTTAGCGGTTACATTGCCGGTAACAGTGGGGCTTTTGATAATATCTACGTTCGCCTGCTCAGCCAACATCCTTATCACATCTTCGATAGGCGTGTTGGTGCAATCGATGCTTATTGTTTTGAGCATTCGCTGCTGAAGAGTCGTTGAGGCATCCTTTTTTGTTGAACCCTTGTTCGGCTCTTGCGTGGTTTGGTCGGCTGGCTGGGTTGCCGGGACATTCTTCTGCTCTGGATCCTCGTTCGGCTCCTGCGTAGTTTGACCAGCGGGCTGGGTTGCCGGGACGTCCTTCTGCTCTGGATCCTCGTTCGGCTCTTGCGTAGTTTGGCCAGCAGGCTGGGTTGCCGAGACATCCTCCTGCGTTGAATCCTCGTTCGGCTCCTGCGTGGCTTGGTCGGTGGGCTGGGTTGCCGAGACATCCTCTCGCGTTGAATCCTCGTTCGGCTCCTGCGTGGTTTGGTCGGTGAGCTGCGTTGCTGGAACCTCCTTCTTATTCGGATCATTACTATCGTTCTGGGCGACAGCTATAGCAAAGACCACAAGAACGAATGCAAGAACCAGTACAAACCCCAATCCCTTATATTTCACTATAGGACTTCTCATAACAGCTCCTTTCCAAGTCAGTTGTGAAGCAACACCCTTTTTACCGTTGAACATTTTGCATCCACTTTTTGCCGTTTGCTTCAAATTCAACGTTATTTTCATTTATTTTCGTGATGACTACGTCCGATATTTTATCGCCCTGATGTACTACCTGATCGCCAATAACCGCGGTCGGATTA
>CAIYOL010000077.1 GCA_903927855.1 uncultured Planctomycetota bacterium | reverse complement strand
TGCCGGTCTGCGGGTCTCTCGGAATAGCGTAGTACCCCCCTTCGGGAATCATCTTTGCACCGGCCTCTATCACTACCCCGCCATCGATAAATTGCTTTACAAACTTATGATTTTTGAAGTTCGTCAGCGCATCCTCAGGATTAAAATCGCAGTATTTCCAGTCGGCACCGACAATCATACCAACAGCAATATTATTATCGCCGGCCGGATACATTATCCCGCCGCCGAACATCCCCGGCCCAAAAACCGGCGTCCAGAGAGGATAACCCATAGCGTGAACAACGCGTTCTGAAGTAAATTTACTATACTGCTCGCTACTTACCTTGATAAGTTCCTTGATACCAACCGAATAAAGCTGAGGCGATTGTCTCTGCAGACCGGCTTTTTCTACGAATTTTTTGGTCAAAAGTCCGTCGCAGCCCTCGGCAAGCACAACAAAGCCGGCAGTTATGATTTCACCTTCGACGAAGTTCGGCTGCTCTTTACCCTCTTTATCGAGTCCCTGGTCAACAAGCTTGACGCCTTTTACCGTATTCGTTGATTCATCGAGAATGATATCTTCCGCCGCAAAGCCTGTCAGCACTTCTACGCCGAGCTTCTTCGCAATATATCCCATCCATTTGGTCAGCTTGCTTATCGACACAATATAGTCGTCTTTGTGCATCATTTGGCCGAAACCCAGCCCGAATATTTTGGCAAGCTTAATCGCAAAGAAAATATTAAGTGACATCTTTTTTCCCAAAAAGAACATCACATTATCTTCGCATATCTTATTTGCCAGAATCTCTTTCGCCGCGTCACTGTCTCGCCATCCCGGAATAGCCGAATCCAGCAGCGTATGCAGCGGCTCTGCCTCCAAAACAGCGCCGGAGAGATTGTGATTGCCCAAATCGGCGGCCTTTTCTATTACGCAAACATCCATGTCCGGTTTTTGCGCCTTGAGCTGTATCGCGCAAGACAAGCCCGCCGGCCCCGCGCCAACTATCAAAACCTGCACCTTGTTGTAATCTTTATCGTTTAACAACTCTCACTCAGCCTTTAATGCGGAAATCAGCTGCGGCACTATATCTCCTACGTCCCCGATAATATAGTAATCGCACTGCTTAAATATCGGCGCGTTCGGATCGCTGTTGACTGCGATTACGATCTCAGTGTTTGCAACTCCTATCATATGCTGAATAGCACCGGATATTCCCAAAGCGATATAAAGTTTTGGCCCGACAGATGTGCCGGTTTGACCAACCTGGTGTATGCGTTCAATGAAACCCTGCTCCACCGCTGCACGAGAAGCGCCTCTTTCAACCAGCGTATCTAACTTGTCGCTGATACTACCACAAAGCGAGCCCACAAGCTGTTCGTAGTTGTCCCTGCTTTGCATCCCCTTGCCGCCGCTGACAATTACCTCAGCATTGAAGTTCACGACACCGCTGCCCAGCTCGGTTTTTATAATCTCAAGCCCTGTATCGTCCTCGCCAAGCCGGACATCGTGTCTGATGATTTTGCCGGTTCTCAATTTGTCCGGCGGCAGTCTCTTCATAACACCTGGCCTTGCCGTGGCCATTTGTGACTTTGAATCTTTCGTGCAGATAGTAGCCATAACATTTCCGCCCAGCGCAGGCCTGGTCTGCATAAGGATAGCTATGTGGCCTGTTCGTGAACTGTCCCTGATATCGAATGAGGTGCAGTCAGCGGTAAGTCCGCAACCGAGCCTGTAAGAAATCATTGGCGCAAGCATTCTGCCCTGGGTTGTCGCACCTAACAGGACGATTTGCGGCCAATATGTACCGATGCAATCGGCAATAACTTTGCGATATGCGCTCGGGTCAAACACATTTAGCAGTTCATCCTCGATAATGTAGATATTATCTGCACCGGCGGCGATCAATTCTTTTGCCATCGACTCAACCTTGTGCCCCGCCAAACATACGCCCACTTTTGTCTCTAAAGAATCCGCAAGCTCGCGGGACTTGCCTATTAGCTCAAACGTTGCCGGATGCACCGCCCTTGAATTGTGCTCAGCAACGACCCAGACCTCGCCGGTAAAGCTCGGTTCGGCCAGCTTCAGGCCGTCTATCATGTCCTCCAGCGCTTTCTTGTGGAAACGCTCGCCAGCGACAGCAAGTATTTTTTGCTTAACGTCTTCATCAATCTGGCCGACCTCGCCGATGCCCAGCTTATTCAGCGTCCGGGACAGAACCTCAAAATCCTCGTTTTCCTTTTTCGTTCTCTCGAAGTCTCTGTCAAATCTACTCGCTCGCCTGCTTGGCAAAACGTAGCAGCTTGTTTGACCATTGTCGACGCGGCCAGGTTTTGCTTCGCTGCTTTTAAAACTATCAATAATCACTTTGGCCAATGTTTTCGCATCGCCGACCTGCCTGCATTTTCTGGTGCTCTTGCCCGGCGGAAAAACCCGGATTACAGTCGTCTTCGAGCCTTTGGCCCCGATGTGGGTCGCTTTGATATCGTCGCCGCTCCAGCAGACAACTTTCACCCTGTTTGACCGCCGTGTTGCTGCTAACGTCGCGAATAGCGGATATTCGTACTTGGCAACTGTGACCACCGCAGGCAATTTTCTAGCAGCAACCACTTGGCTGCCGCCGCTGATAATGCGTGTGAATTCGACACGCCCGCCCCTGAATTCCGCACCGGTCACGTATGCTATGCAAGGCAGGGACAGCTCCTCGGCAATTTGCGGCGGTACCTGCGCGGTATCGCCGTCCACCGATTGCATCCCGCAAACAACATAATAATCGCTGTTTCCCTTGAAGAAGTCTTTAACTATCCTCCTGATGGCGTATGCCAGCGGGTTCGCCGTCGCCCACGTATCGGCTCCGCCCAGAGCTTTGTCGGTCAGTAGCACCGCCGTATCAGCACACCGGCTCAGACTGTATCGTAGAACTTCTTCTGCCATCGGCGGCCCCATAGTTAAGGTAATGACTCTGCCGTCCGCATCACCGCTTATTTCCCTCATATAGTTCGCAAAAGCCAGTGCCTGTGTGTCCAGTTCGTTAATCACACTGGCCAGGCGGCTCCTGATGAGCGTTCCGGTCTCAGGGTCGAACGCGTTGTCCGTGATTTGCGTTATGTCTGGAACCTGTTTTACTAAAACTATGTAGTTACTCATATTATATTGTACTGTGTTTATCGCATCGTGTTTTCAGTTAGCACAAAAGACTAAATATAGCACCGTCCAGGGTTTTTGCAAATGGTATAAATCCGCTTTTCTATGCTGCTATCGCACGTGCCGCCGGAAAATTTAATTTATGACTTGTTTTGGCTCGCAAAATATTGTCTAATACTGGCTTTGGTTTTCGGTAAAGTCAATGTAAGAATATTAACAATTTTTGTGAGGCAAACACAAATGGCAGATTTGAAAGCACTGGCTGACGCAATTATTAAAGGCGACCAGAACGCCGCCGTATCCCTTACCAAAGCCGCTCTTAGCGAAGGTATGTCTGCTAAAGACGTTCTCAACAACGGATTAATCGCAGGTATGGCCGTAGTTGGCGGCCGTTTCAAAAGAAACGAAGTCTATATACCTGAGGTGCTCATTTGCGCCAGGGCAATGAAATCAGCAACGGAAATTCTTGGGCCGGAGCTTGAAAAAGCAGGCGTCGAGCCTATCGGAAAGTTTATGATTGGAACAGTGGTCGGCGACCTGCACGACATCGGCAAAAATCTGGTCTCGATGATGTTAAAAGGCGCGGGCTTTAATGTCATTGACATCGGCATCGATGTCAAACCCGAAGTCTTTGTCGAGAAAGCCAAAGCCTGCGGCGCCCCGCTGATTGGCATGAGCGCGCTTTTGACAACGACACTGCCTGCCCTTGATAAGACCCTAAAGGCACTGAAAGCCGCTGGCATTAAAGCCAAGTTTCTTGTAGGCGGCGCTCCCGTAACACAGGGCTACGCTGACAAAATCGGCGCTGACGGCTATGCACCAGATGCCGCCTCGGCTGTCGATGTTGCCAAAAAACTCCTTAATTAATTATCGAAACTGAAAAACAGCCTTGGAAAAGGCTGTTTTTTTGCGCTTGATTTGGTAAAATAGACACTTGGTCATATGCGACAAATAAAGAACCAAAATTTAGCGCAATTGCTGGCCCAGCTTCACTTTACGCCACAGAAACATCTTCGAAAACAGCTCGCCGCCGCCGAAAAGCTTCTGGCAATTATCAAGGCCGACAAGGAATATCCCTTTGATTTTGTCTGTTTCCATATCACCAGTTTCCACTCTAAAGCCCTGCCGGAGCAGCAGCATATCAAAGGCGATGAGCTTGCGGAAGACCTGAGAATTTTCGTCGCCAAACTCAGCGGTCTGCTTGCTCTGGCCATCGATGAGCAGAACCAGAAAGTTTACACCATCGAAGCCCTTGCCGATTACCTTGACGTTTCAACAAAGACAATTCATCGCTGGCGAAAACGAGGCCTGACTGCGCTAAAATTTGTTTTCGATGACGGCAAAAAACGCCTCGGCTTTTTGCAGTCCGCCGTCGATAAATTCCTCAGCGACAATCCTGACGTCGTTGCCAAAGCAAAAATTTTTCAGAGGCTGACAGAGAAAGAGAAGCAACTGATTATAAAACAAGCCAGAGCGCTCGCAGCTAAAACCACGCTGAGCCGCTTCCAAATCATAGACAAAATCGCATCCAAACTCGGCAAGGCCCACGAAACCATCAGGTACATACTTCTAAACTACGAAAAAGCCAATCCTGATAAACCCATTTTCAAAGAGCCAGCCGGCGTAGTCAGCCCCGCGGAAATCGCAGAACTCTACAAATTGTTCAAACAATCCATGCCCATCAAAGAATTGATGGACCGCTTCGGCCGGAGCAGAAGCTCGATATATCGCCTTATAAACCAGCAAAGGGCAAAGATACTCCTGGCCAAAAAAATCGAATTCGTCCCCAGTAAAGAGTTCCTCGATGAAAACGCGAAACAGAAGTTTCTTGCAAAGCCGGTCAGTTCGGAAAAACCTCTGCCCGCCAAAACTATTGAGCCGCTGGAGCTGGCCGACAAGTCTCTCCTGCCTGAGTATCTGCAGGCATTGAGAAATACTCCCGTGCTGAATCGCGAACGTGAGGTGGAGCTGTTCCGAAGATATAACTACCTCAAATACCTGGCCTCCGTGACTAAGGAAAGCATCAGGCACACGAGGGTACACGGGCGCCTGCTCGATAAAATCGAAGATTACCTCGCTGAGGCCGAAAAGATTAAAAAAATGATAATCGAGGCAAACCTTCGGCTGGTTGTCAGCATCGCCGGCAAGCACGCCGCCGGTGAGGCCAATTTCCAGGACCTCGTTAGCAAGGGTAATTTTGCGCTGATTAAGACGGTCGAAGAATTCGACTACACAAGGGGCATCCGGTTCGGCAAGACCGCCTCGCTGAACATAGCCAAAGAATATGCGAAGGTGTCCGGCAAAAGCACAGAGCTTACGCGGGAGAAAGCGGGCTCTCTGGCGAACATTCAGCGTTACCTGAAGCCGGCGGAATCGGACTTCGCTGCTGTCGAACGGGCCCGCCACAATCTGGTGCAGGTAATCAAGGATGAGCTTGACGCGCGGAGTCAGTATATAATCATAAACCATTTCGGCCTTGTCGGCACACTTGTCAGAAAGAACAGAAAGACACTGCAACAAATCGGCG
>CAIYOL010000076.1 GCA_903927855.1 uncultured Planctomycetota bacterium | reverse complement strand
CGGCGGTTTACGAGTCGGCCTTAACTCTTTTTAAAAAATTAACAGAAGAATCCCGGCAAAGAGATTCTGTCGGAAAAAACAGATAACCGTTCGCCCTGCGAAGAAAACGTTAAATCGTAAATCGCAAATAGATAAACTCCCTTTCCAGCGAACCCTCGCGTCATGCTGTCGCCTGCCGCCTCGACTCGCGTCGAGAGACGCGGAGGCAGGCAAGACAGATGCGGGGTTAGAAAGTAGAGCAGGGGAACCCCAGATAACGACCCGCCACACGAAAGGCTTGGGGCAGGCAGGCGAGAAAGGTCAGGGATTTCTATGCGTTGTGGCCGAGCGGGTCTTTGCAGATAGGAAATATCTTCGTAAGGTTAGTGACCTCAAGAACCTCCCTGACATTCGGGTCGATGTTGCAGAGCTCCAGGTGGCCGGCCTTTTGCCGTATCTTGATTATCAGGGCGAAGAAAGGCGAAGCGAAGAACCGCACATTGGCGAAATCCAGCACGACTCTTTGGTCCTGCGCATTTTCGAGCATTGGGAGGATTTCTCGCTTGAGGCCTTCAACTTGCCTGTATCCTGAGATTGTCGCATCTTTGAGGGTGAGAACGATGCCTCCATCGAAACACTTGAGTTCGACTTTGGGCTCAACGGTTTGCATAGACCACCTATAATTTGTCTTGAGTCAAAAAGGAGCCCGCCGGCCTCTCGAAGCCGGCTTCGTCCGATGGGGAGCTGGGTGTCGGGCAACAGGTGTATCGGCTGTCTGGGCGGGGCACTTAAGCTCCGTCAGGCCCCATCAGCCACGGTCAGCGTTTCTTTTTCAACATTATCACACCGAGGCCGAGAAGCAAAAGCGTAGGGCTCAACCTCATATAAGCCGATGAGATGGCCCTTAGCCCAGAGCAATTTGGGATAATCTACGACCTCGTGAATTCTCCACAAGTTGCTAAAATCCCAGCCGGCGTCAGTGGTCGCTCTTACTCGGATTTGTCCAGGCCGCGTGTGGTGCCTCCTGCACCCCCTGCTGCCAGCTCAGGCCGTCTTTCGAGAACTCAACTATATTTTTTTGTATCTCAACTATGACAACATCGTGAATTTTATCCCCCACATGCACTATTGTTTTGTCCACTACAGCGCTGGAATTGGGAGGATTATAGACAACACCCCACACTACTCCAACCTTTGACTTGTTTTTCAGGGTATTCGACAAACTAAACGAGGCGAACTGTGCCTTCTCTGCTTTGGATTTAGTCTCAGTCGCGACATTAATGCCATAGGTTATGAATATTACAAATACGACGAAAATAGATACAAGCGTAATGGACGTCAGCAGAACTTTTCCGCTACACCTCGACGCAAATGTTTGCTTATCATTGAGATTCATAATATCTTTCCGCAATAATTGAAATGTGTTTTCATACTAATACTATCTTGTCGAACAAAGGCAATCCAAACTCAATCAAAAAGGCAACGAAGAGCACAAAAGGCAGGAATTCTTGGCGTATCCTGAAGGGAACAATGATTTTATCGGGCCACAGGACAAAATTTTTGGGCTATTTATATTGGCCTGGACAACCGGGGTTGTGAACGGTTTTGGGATATTTCGTAAGCCGGCTTAACCGTGCTTTCTTCTCACCATCACTGCCCCGTGGAATTCGAAGAATTCCCGGGACTAAGTCCTCGGAATCTTTTTAAGATTCCAGAGGGCACCGAGGCCGAAAAGCAAAAACGTGGCCGGCTCAGGGGTAACAAGCACAAATGCCATATCCAGCGGCATTCGAGGATCCTGGTAGCCCACCGGCGTCATTAACTCAGACCAGCCCCAGGTTGCATTTTTGTCCCAGAATACCGCCGAGCTGCCGCTAACGCCTTCGGTGCAGTCCCATCCCCACGAGCCGCCTTCCACATCCATCGAT
>CAIYOL010000075.1 GCA_903927855.1 uncultured Planctomycetota bacterium | reverse complement strand
TGCCAGTCCAGCATATGTGAAAGCCAAGTCAGGGGATGCCAGTTACTCGCATAACCGACGGTGAATGCCCATTTAATGGCTTCAGATGTGATGCCGCCTTGAATGTTTGGGTTTTCATAGACGTACTCACCATCGTCAATACTAAAAAAATCATAGGTGCAGACTTGGTAAAAAACCGCTGTAGTAGTCAAGGCCAAAACCAGATAAATACAAATAGACTGATATTTTTTTTGAGGATTACTCATTGTAATCTGTGATTAAATAATAAATCAAAAATCATAAATAATAAATAACAAATCACAAATAAACTGGTCTATGTACAAAAGTAGATATTTCCAGCCTTCGTAGCCGCTTCGGCGGAGTAGGCCTTGACAGTCGGCCTTGGTGATTTTACTATATTGGATTCGCTATACGCTTATTTTGAGGATTTTTAGATGTCGGATGAAAACAGTAAAAGCTATCGGGACACACTGAATCTGCCTAAGACGAGCTTTTCTATGAAGGCTAATCTCACTCAGCGTGAGCCGCAGTTGCGTAAAGAATGGGCCAAGAAGGATATTTACGCCCGGACCAGAGAATCACGGCGTGGTGCCCCTTTATACACCCTGCACGATGGGCCGCCTTATGCCAACGGCGATATTCATATGGGGCACGTTATAAACAAGGTCCTCAAGGATTTTGTCGTCAAGTTCAAGACTATGGCCGGCTTCGATGCCCCTTATATACCGGGCTGGGACTGTCACGGCCTTCCGATTGAGGCAAAGGTCTTTACCGAGCTTGGCGAAAAGGCGAAAAACATTGACAAGCTCGAAATCCGCAAGCTCTGTAAACAATATGCGAGCAAGTACGTCAAACTCCAAAGCAGGCAGTTCCAGGAGCTTGGGGTCTTCGGCGATTTCGAAAACCCCTACCTAACATTTGTCCCTGCGTATGAAGCGGGGATTTTGGAAGTATTTGCGGAATTAGTTGATAAAGGTTTGCTTTCTAAGCAATTAAAGCCCATTCATTGGTCGATTGGCTGCGAGACTGCTCTCGCTGAAGCGGAGCTCGAATATAAAGACATTTCATCCCCGAGCATCTTTGTGAACTTCCCCGTCGCCAAAGAAAGCATTGGGAAATTAGTAAAGCTCGGCCTTGTTGAAGAGCAGGAAGCTGAAAAAGCCAAAGTTTGCTTTATGATTTGGACGACCACACCTTGGACGCTGGCAGCTAATCTTGCCGTAGCGGTTCATCCTAACCTCGAATACAAAACTCTAAGCTACGAGAAAAATGGAGGTAAGTTCATATCAATACTGTGCACCGAACGGCTTGAGGCCGCCATAGCTGCAGGTAAGTTGAATGAGGGAGAATATAGTATCAGCGATAAGTCCGTCAGAGGTGGCGATCTTGAAGGATTGCGGTATGTGCATCCTTTTGTAGAGGGCAATCCCACAGATAAAGATGCTTTCTTGGTCATTCTCGCGGAGTACGTTACCACCGAAGATGGAACTGGGCTTGTTCATACCGCACCGGGCCACGGCCTTGAGGACTATTTGTCGGGGCAGAAGTACGGGTTAGCAATATATTCGCCGGTGTTAAATAACGGCTGTTATGATAATACCGTGCCTGGGTGGCTGTGGGGAAAAAGTGTTTTAGAGGTCGATGACCTTGTAAATAACGACCTGCAGAAAAAAGGTCTGCTTTTTGCCCAAAGTACAATCACGCACAGCTACCCGCACTGCTGGCGGAGCAAAGAACCGGTCATATTCAGAGCGACGGAGCAGTGGTTTATCAGCGTCGATAAAGAGTTGCCCAGCCTTGGCAAGAGTCTGAGAAATTTGGCGTTGGAAAGTGTCAGCAATGTGAAATGGATTCCTGCGTGGGGCCAGAAACGCATCGAAGGAATGCTCGAATCCAGGCCTGACTGGTGCATCAGCAGGCAAAGAAGCTGGGGATTACCTATACCGGTTTTCGTAAATTCCAAAGGACAAGCCCTGTTGAGTAAAGAATCCGTGCTGGCGGTAGCTAAACGCATCGGCGAGAAAGGTTCGAATTGCTGGTTCACTGACTCGCCGCGTGAACTTCTCGGTGAGGATTTCCAGCTGCCAAAAGGGTTTGATTTCGATGATTTGCAGAAGGAAGAAAACATCTTCGATGTCTGGTTTGAATCCGGCTGTAGTTGGTATAGCGCTGCCCTGAAAAGGGGCTGGCCTGTGCCGGTGGATTTATATCTCGAAGGCAGCGACCAGCATCGCGGCTGGTTCCAGTTATCGCTTCTGCCTGCCCTTGGCGCAACCGGCAAAGCGCCGTTCAAAAGCGTTTTAACGCACGGCTTTACCGTTGACGAAAAGGGAATGAAACAGTCGAAATCGCTGGGTAATTACGTTAACGCTCAGGATGAGGTGAAAAAATATGGTTCTGACATCCTCCGGCTGTGGGTGGCCAGCGTAAATTATCAGGAAGATGTACGGTGCAACGATGAATTAATAGGTCGGACACAGGACGCCTACAGGAAAAT
>CAIYOL010000074.1 GCA_903927855.1 uncultured Planctomycetota bacterium | reverse complement strand
TTTTCTTAATAAAATTATATAACAGCAGGAATTATTCGGCAATCGGCGGTCAGTTTATTGTATAGGATTTGAATTCACGTACAGTACAATCGTAGCATCATTCTTTGGCTTTTTTCTGCAATTCGTAGAGTTTCGTCAGCGCCTCCAACGGCGTCAGCGAATCAATCTCCAGCTTTTCCAATTCTGCCAGCACCGGCGATTTCTCCGTAAAAAGCTGCATTTGAATTAACGGCTGCTGATGAGCTTTCGCTACAGGCCTGGCTTTTTTGCCGTCGCCTTCCAGTTCGTCCAAAATCTCCTGGGCGCGATGTACGACACTTTTTGGTAAACCAGCCAATTTCCCGACGTGGATGCCGTAGCTCTTGTCCACACCGCCAGGCACAATTTTACGCAGAAAAATAACCTCGCCTTTCTCTTCTTTGACGGCGACATTATAGTTTTTCACCCGCGGCAGATACTCAGCCAGTTCTACCATTTCGTGATAGTGGGTAGCAAAGAGCGTCTTGGCGCCCAATCTGGGGTGATTATGAATGTATTCGGCTACCGCCCGGGCAATGGACAAGCCGTCGTAAGTGCTGGTGCCGCGTCCGATTTCATCTAAAATCAGCAGCGAGCGGGGCGTGGCATTATTCAAAATACCCGCCGTCTCCACCATCTCCACCATAAACGTCGATTGCCCGCTGGAGAGGTCTTCCCGCGCGCCGATGCGTGTAAAAATACGGTCGACCAGACCGATGGTGGCTTCATCCGCCGGGACAAAACTACCGACTTGCGCCAGCAGCACAATCAGCGCTACCTGTTTTAAATAGGTCGATTTACCGGCCATATTGGGACCGGTGAGAATCACCAGTTGCGTATCTTTATTGGATAAATAAGTGTCGTTGGGCACAAAACTGGTATCAGTCAACGAACGTTCCACTACCGGATGCCGCCCGCCTTTAATAATAATCTCATCATCGTTGGTCAATTTCGGACGTTTGTAGTTGTTGCGAATGGCCACCTCTGACAAACTAGCATAAAAGTCGATTTGTTCGATGGCTTCAGCTAAAGCCAGAATGGCCGGGCGGCTGGCGGCAATTTGTTTGCAGACCCGCTGGAATAATTCCGTCTCCAGTTCTTCGATCCGTTCCCGGGCAATGAGAATCGTGGATTCGTAATCTTTTAGTTCCGGCGTAAAATATCGCTCGCCGGTGGATAATGTCTGTTTCCGGATGTAATTTTCCGGAGCCTGGGCAATGTTCGACTTCGAAATTTCGATATAATAGCCGAAAACATGGTTGTAGCCGATTTTTAGATTCTTAATGCCGGTTTTTTCCTGCTCGGTGCGCTCCATGTTGGCCAGATACTGCTTGGCATTTTTCGACACCGCACGTAAATTATCCAGTTCCTCGGAGAAACCCTGCTTGATTACGCCGCCCTCGCCGAGGGTAGTGGTCGGCTCTTCCACAATGGCCTGATTAATAAGTTCCACCACCTCCGGCTGCGGTTTCAGTTCATTTTTGAGCCAGGCAATACCGAAACTATTGGGGGTGTTTTCCAGAGCTTCTTTCATTTTAGGGATAAGAAATAAAGTACGTTTCAGCACCACCAATTCATTGGGG